>JAFRJH010000004.1 GCA_017432385.1 Kiritimatiellia bacterium | reverse complement strand
TGCGCTCGAGATGTCTAATTTCGCCGGCTATCTCGCCGCCTGCTGCCGCACGGCAATAAACGTCAAGCGCGGTGCGATCGCCTTCCGTACAGGCGACGGCGCGGCGCTTCTCGTCGGCGGCGGATACGGCGTCGCCCCGCTCTACTTCCTCGCGCGGCGGCTTCTCGCCGCCGGCGTCGGGCGCGTCGCGGTCTTCGTGGGCGGGCGGACGCGCGACGATCTCCTCGCCGTCGACCGGTTCGAGGCGCTCGGCGTGGACGTGCGCCTTGCCACGAACGACGGATCGGCGGGAGTGAAGGGCCTTGTCACCGATCCCCTCGACGACGAGCTCATCGCGATACGCGGCGCAGGAGGCAGGTTCGAGCTTTTTGCGTGCGGACCCGATCCGATGCTGAAGGCGGTCGCGATGCGCGCGACCGGCTCGGGCTCGAAGGGCTGGATTTCCATGGACCGCCACATGGTCTGCGGCGTCGGCGCCTGCTACGCCTGCATACAGAAGACCGTCCGCGGCAACTCGCGCTGCTGCATCGAAGGACCTGTCTTCGCTGCCGAAGACCTCGTCTGGGACTGATCCTCTCCGCGCGGGCGGTTGCGGGGGCAGGGCCGCATACGTCGCGATTGCCTGAAACGTGAGATGTTGTTGCGCAATATAGTATTGCGTTTTCAGCCGCCGTGGGTTATAATCGGGGCATGAAAACTATCATAGCAGTAGTTGCGGCACTTGCCGCATTTGGCGCCCGGGCCGAGTTCAAGATGGACAAGTCGGTGATGGCCGACAAGTACTGGGCGATCTGGAACGACGGCGTCCAGGCGAAGATCGACGCCGACATCGAGAAGTACAGGAAGGCGGACGCCTCGGTCGAGGTCGCCGCGCCCGACGGGGCGGAGGTGAAGGTCGAGCAGGTGTCGCACGCGTTCTACTTCGGCGCGCACATCTTCAACTTCAACCAGCTCGGCAAGAAGGAGTGGAACGACCGCTACAAGGCGCTCTACTAAGGGGAGAACGGGCTTTTCAACTCCGCGACGGTGGCGTTCTACTGGCGCACGCTCGAGAAGTACCCATACGCGAACAGGTTCGCCGAGAGCTACGAGGAGACCGAGAACTTCTGGAACAGCTGCCCGCAGCCGAAGGACCAGGAGCACTGGCGGCGTCCCGCGCCTGATCCCGTGATCAGCTTCCTCAAGACGCGCCGCGTGCGCATCCACGGCCATCCGCTCGTGTGGGGGAACAACAGCTGGCACACGCCGACATGGATGTGGGACGACTTCTGCCCGGAGAGCGAGAAGCGCGCGCTCGAGGAGGCGACCGGCGTCAGGATGCCGGTCCGCGACATCACGCAGCCCATCTGCACCCGGGACCGCAAGAACGACCCCAACGAGAGGGTCTGGGCCGATGCGTGGAAGAAGGTCTACGAGAAGCTTTCCGAGGAGGAGATCGCCGCGCTCGTCCCGACCTACATCAAGGCCATCGACGACTTCTACGAGAGGCGCGTGAGGCTCATCGGCGAGCGCTACGGGAGCCGCGTCGACAGCTGGGACGTCGTGAACGAGAGCGCCACCGACTTCGACCGCTTCGGCAGGAAGGCCGTGCGCGGCAAGGTGTTCGACAAGAGCTGGTACGGCCCGATGCCGGCCGACTACGCGTACAAGGCGTTCATGTGGTCGCAGAAGTACCTTTCGCCCAAGGCGTGGCTCACCATCAACGAGTACAACATGAAGCCGTTCTTCGAGCAGGTAGACGACCTCGTCAGGAACGGGGCGAGGGTGGATGTCGTGGGTTCCCAGATGCACCTCTTCAACCCGGCTGAGAGCGTCAGGATCGCACGCGGCGAGTTCACGCCCGAAGTCTACGGGAAGACCCATCCCGACGCTGTCTACGCGACGTTCGCCAAGCTCGCGAAGGCGGGCCGCCCGATCCACCTCTCCGAGATCACGATCACCGCGCCGGACAACTCGTCGCGCGGCAGGATGGTGCAGGCAATCATCACGCGCAACCTCTACCGGCTCTGGTTCTCAATCGAGAAGATGAACGGCATCACGTGGTGGAACGTCGTGGATGACTGCGGCGCGCCGGGCGAGCCGTCGATCTCCGGCATCTTCACGCGTGACATGCAGCCCAAGGCCGCCTACTTTGCGATGGACGACCTCATCAACCGCGAGTGGAAGACGAGGACGACGGTCAAGGCCCAGGGCGGCAAAGTCGCGTTCCGCGGCTTCCGCGGACGCTACCGCCTTGCCTGGAAGGGCGCGGACGGCAAGGAGCGGACGAAGCTCGTAGAGGTCAAGTAGCCCGGCGCAGGACCGACCGGGGCGGGGACGTCTTCAGAAGTTGATTCTGAAGACGTCCTTTCTCCATTCAAGGAGTCCGTGGTCGCGCATCGCGCCTATGGCGCGCGAGAGCGCGGGGCGCGTCACGCCGAAGTACTCGGCCATGCGCTCTCTGTCGAACGGGACGCGCACGGTCCCCGTGCGGCCGGTTTCGTTGTCCAGCTCCGAGAGGTATATCTTGATCTTTGCCTCGATGGACGGGGCGTCCATGACCATCAGCTTGCGCCAGGTCGAGAACATCTCGCGCGAGATGATCTTCGCGGCGTTCACGGCGATCCTGGCGAGCGTCGGGTCGGAGTTGGCGGACAGCTCGCGCATGCGTTCGATCGAGAAGGACACCAGAGTCGTCTTTTCGGCCGCCACGACGGCGCCGGGCCAGAACTCCACATCCCTGACATACATGATCCACAGGCCGAGCACGGAGTTCCTGCCGAGCTCGCGCACGAGGACGGGGCGCTCTCCCGTATGCTCGTAGACCAGCAGGCTGCCTGATGTGACGGCCATAAGCCTGTCGGCCTTCTGTCCGGCATGGACGACCGTCTCGCCCTTTGCGTATGTGCGTGAGACGGCGTTCAGCCGGACGACGAGCGAATCCGCCTCCGCGGCGGAAATGCCGCGGAAGAGCTCCGTGTCGCATACGAGTTTTGTCAGGTTCATGCCCCCATTATACCAAAACGAGTTCGCCTGCGCACTGGCAATGGGCTAAAATCGGCGAAAAAACGTTGATTTGCGCACATCTGGCCTTGGTAACAATCGGTTACCCCGGCGGCATCACATTGTTAATGCGCGCTCGTCGGCGATTTGGTATAATACTGTCCCGATTGCGAACAATTTTCTGAAAGGCAATTGGACATGAAGCGTAGCGACGTAAACAAGGTCCTGATCATTGGATCCGGTCCCATCGTCATCGGCCAGGCGTGCGAGGTCGACTATTCCGGCACGCAGGCATGCACGGCCCTCAGGGCGTGCGGGTACAAGATCGTTCTCGTGAACTCCAACCCGGCGACGAGCCTGACGGACCCGGTGATGGCGGACGCGACGTACATCGAGCCGCTTAACGAGGCGAGGCTTGAGCAGATCATCGCAAAGGAGAGGCCCGATGCCATACTTCCGAACCTGGGAGGGCAGACGGGCCTCAATCTTTCCATGGAGCTCGCCAAGAAGGGCATTCTCGACAAGTACGGCGTGAAGGTGATAGGCGTCAACCTCGGAGCGATCGAGCGCGGCGAGGACCGCGAGGTGTTCAAGGAGACGATGGCGAAGCTCGGCATCGAGACGCCGAAGTCCGGCATCGTGCACTCCGTCGAGGCGGCCGTCGAGCTTGTCGAGAAGGAGATCGGCTATCCGGTCGTGGTGCGTCCCGCCTACACGATGGGCGGTTCGGGCGGCGGCTTCTGCTACAACGTCGAGGAGCTCCGCACGATCTGCGCGCGCGGGCTGGACGCCTCGCTCACCCACCAGTGCCTCATCGAGGAGTCGATCAAGGACTGGGAGGAGCTCGAGGTCGAGGTCGTCCGCGACGCGAAGAACCAGATGATCGCCGTCTGCTTCATCGAGAACATCGACGCGGTCGGCGTCCACACGGGCGACAGCTTCTGCGCGGCGCCGTTCCTCACGATCGACAAGGCGCTGGAGGAGCGGCTGCGCCGCGACGCGTTCCGCATCGTCGAGGCGATCGGCGTAATCGGCGGCACCAACGTCCAGTTCGCCCACAACCCGAAGACGGGCCGCGTCGTCATCATCGAGATCAACCCGAGGACGTCGCGCTCGTCCGCGCTCGCGTCGAAGGCGACGGGCTTCCCGATCGCGCTCGTGTCGGCGAAGCTCGCGGCCGGCATGACGCTCGACGAGATCCCGTACTGGCGCGACGGAACGCTCGAGAAGTACACCCCCGACGGCGACTACGTCGTCCTCAAGTTCGCGCGCTGGGCGTTCGAGAAGTTCCGCGCCGTCGAGGACAAGCTCGGCACCCAGATGAAGGCCGTCGGAGAGGTGATGTCCATCGGCAAGACCTACAAGGAGACGCTCCAGAAGGCGATCCGCGGGCTTGAGCGCGGACGCGCGGGGCTCGGCTTCGTGAAGGACTTCCACGAGAAGTCCCTGGACGAGCTCCTCAAGCTTCTCGCGACGCCGAACTCCGAGCGCCACTTCCAGATGTACGAGGCCCTCAGGAAGGGCGCGACCGACGAGCAGATCTTCGAGCGCACGGGCGTGAAGGCCTACTTCGTGCAGCAGATGAGGGAGCTCGTCGAGGAGGAGGAGGAGATTCTCCGGCACAAGGGCTCGCTTCCGCCGGACGCCCTGCTCGTGCAGGCGAAGAAGGACGGGTTCTCCGACAAGTACCTCGCGCAGCTCCTCGGCGTCGCCGAGAAGGAGGTCCGGGACCGCCGCAAGGCGCTCGGCTGCAGGGAGCGCTGGTTCGCCGTGCCCGTTTCGGGCGTCGAGGGCCAGGCCTACTACTACTCGACGTACAACGATCCGAAGCCCGGGAACGCGGCGTTCGGCGAGGCGCCGGTGTCGTCCAACCCGAAGAAGGTGATGATCCTCGGCGGAGGGCCGAACAGGATCGGGCAGGGCATCGAGTTCGACTACTGCTGCTGCCACGCCGCGATGGCGATGCGCAAGATGGGCTACGAGACGATCATCGTCAACTGCAACCCCGAGACCGTCTCGACCGACTACGACACGTCCGACAAGCTCTACTTCGAGCCCGTCACGGTAGAGGACGTCCTCCAGATATACGAGGCCGAGAAGCCGATGGGCATCATCGTCCAGTTCGGCGGGCAGACGCCGCTCAACATCGCGCGCGGGCTCCTGGAGGCCGGCTGCAGGATACTGGGGACGTCCGTCGACTCCATCGACGACGCCGAGGACCGCGACCTCTTCCACTCCATCATGGACAAGCTGGGCATTCCGATGCCCGAGTCCATGACGGCGAGCGACATCGACGGGGCGATCGAGTGCGCGAACAAGCTCGGCTATCCGCTCATCATCCGCCCGAGCTTCGTCCTGGGCGGGCGCGGCATGGAGGTCATCTACGACGAGCAGCTCCTCAGGGAGTACGTGGCGAAGGCCGTGGGCGTGACGCCGGACCGTCCGCTCTACCTCGACCGCTTCCTGCACCACGCGCTCGAGTGCGAGGCCGACGCCCTCTCCGACGGCACCGACATCTTCATCCCGGCGATCATGCAGCACGTCGAGCTCGCGGGCATCCACTCCGGCGACTCCGCGTGCGTGCTCCCGCCCGTGTCGATCAGCGAGAGGAACAAGGCGACGATCCTCGACTACACGCGCCGCATCGCGACGGAGCTCAAGGTCGTCGGGCTCATGAACATGCAGTTCGCGATTGAGGACGACAAGGTGTACGTCATCGAGGCGAATCCGCGCGCGAGCCGCACCGTGCCGCTCGTCTCGAAGGTCGGCGGAGTGCAGATGGCCGGCATCGCGACGCACCTCATGCTCGGCGACACCGTGAAGTCCATGGGGCTCGACAAGAAGCACGTCGTCCCGTACTTCGGCGTCAAGGAGGCCTGCCTCCCGTTCGACAAGTTCCCGGAGGTCGACCCCGTCCTTGGGCCCGAAATGCGCTCGACGGGCGAGGTGCTGGGCCTTGCGGACACCTTCGGCCTCGCGTACTACAAGTCGCAGGAGGCGGCGGGCCTGCCGCTTCCGACGAAGCCCGGCAAGGTGCTCGTCTCGCTCTCCGAGAAGCCCGACGAGGCGGCGGCCGCCGTCAAGCGGCTGGTCGACCTCGGCTTCACCGTCTTCGCGACGGAGGGCACGGCGGCGTGGCTGCGCGAGCATGGTGTGCCCGCCTACGTCGTCGCCAAGATCGGCGAGGGCAGGCCCGACTGCCTGGACCTCATCAAGAACCGCGAGGTCTCGCTCATCATCAACACGCCGTCCGGGCGCCGCGACTCCCGCGCCGACGACAGCCGCATCCGCCGCAACGCGATCAAGTACAAGGTGCCGTACCTCACGACCCTCGCCGCGGTGCTTGCGGCGTCGGAGGGCATTGCCGCCGCGTTCAACGGGCAGGGCGAGGTCCGCTCCCTCCAGAGCTACCACGCGTCGATAAAGTGATGCCGGCGCCGCCCGCCGCCGGGCGGGCCCCGGGGGGGCGTATGGCGCTTTCCGGAGGTTTGTGGTATAATCTGTCCATGAAACAGCGCGGCAGGAGAGGGCAGACGATGGTCGAGTACGTGCTCGCCGTCTGCGCGCTCCTGATCGTCGGGCTGGCCATGGGGTATCTCGTGGTGGCGGCGAGGCACTCCGTCTTCCGCACCGAGCGCCTGGTCAGCTCCGACTATCCGTGAAGAACAGAAAGGAACGAGGCATATGATGAAGACCCTTAGAAAAGGCCAGACGATGGTCGAGTACATTATCATCGTCTGCTTGATCGCGGTGTCGCTCATCGCGGTGTTCACCTACCTCAGCCGCGCGATCGGCCGGAAGGCGGCCGGCGCAGCGGGCGTACTCTCCGAGCAGGAGGGCTCCAGCGCGCAGAGCGCCGTGGAGAACATCAGCGAGGATTCCCTCAAGCAGCTGGGCGAAGACTGATCCATGCGCCGCGGGCAAGCGATGATCGAGACGGTTCTCGCCTGTCTATTCATAATGTCGCTGTTCCTCGTCGTCTTCCAGCTCATGCGCATGGAGACGGCGAGGATACTGCTGGACCACGCGGCCGCGAGGGCCGCCAGGGCGAAGGCCGTCGGCTTCAACGACTTCATGTGCGTGAAGTCGGCGCGCGCCGCCATGATTCCCGTTTCGGGCCGGCGCGTCTGGCCGGTCGGTCCCGTGGACGAGGCTATGCGCGTTCCCGACTTCCTGTCCGCGGAGAACGACGCCCTCGCCCGGGGCATACTCGACTACGAATTCTGGGACACGACTTCGATACGCGTGGATTCGGGCGGCGGGGTCGGCGCCACGGCGTCGGCGAGGATACTCCTCGAGACGGACGACTTCAGGATGGACGGCGAGTCCGAGGTCGAGTCCCACTTCCCGCTGTACATGAACGACCAGGGGCTGTAGGGCCATGCGCATGCGCGGTGGACAGGTTGCGGTGTTCCTGATCATGACGCTTGTCGTGATCCTTCTCCTTGCGCTGCTCAACGTCGACACTTTCGTGGCCGTGCGCGCGAAGAACCGCCTGCAGAACGGCGGAGACGCGGCGGCGATAGCGGCCGCGCGCAGGCAGGGTTCGCTTCTCAACGAGATCGGGCGGCTCAACATCCGCCATGCCCTCGCGGCGGTCCGCAACGACGCGGCCGGCTGCGAGGAGGCGGTCATGCTCCAGCGCCGGCTCGCGCTTCTCGGCCCCGTGGACGCGCTCAGGCTCGCCAACGAGGCGGCCCTCAAGAACAAAATGGAGGTCCGCGACGAGTTCTCGATCATACTTCGCGAACACGTCATGGCCATACGGACCGTCTATTCCGGCGGCGGCGGCGCCGGCGAGCCGTACCCCGAGCCGTATCCCGGGGCGTGGGCGGACTACGCGTCTGCGATCGACGGCGTGATCTCGGGCGGGCTCGCCGTCGGCCCGGACAACGTGGAGTTCTACGACGCGGCCGCAGGGCATCTCCTTCTCAACCGCCAGTTCTACTACGCGATAGCCGGCTCGAACTGGTGCTGGTTCCACTTCAACGCGGAGAACGTCCTCAGGTCGTACGGCAGCTACCGCGACTGGGGGCCGCTGCCGTCCCGCCGCGAGAACTCGCTCGACAACAGCGAGATATTCTCGCTTCACGTCACCGCGTACAAGGGCGCGCTTACGGAACTGTTCTCGAAGGCGGAGATACTGGAGCTCCTGCGCCGCTACGGCGAAGGGGCGGCGGACGGGTTCGACTTCGCGAAGAAGATCGAGGATTCGCTGCTCGTGTCCGACAAGGAGCAGGTGTGGTTCCTCTACGACCCGTACCACTGGCGCCGCTGGTTCAACGGAACCGCCCTTGCGGACGACGAGGACGGCTACGAGTTCCCGGTCGTGGGCGAGGTGAAGCCCGAGTACAACGTCCGCGGATGCGCCGCGATATGCCGCTGCGTGTCGCGCGCCGTCATGACGTCGACCGACACCGAGAGCGACCTGTCCTGGTCCGCGGCCGCCAAGCCGTTCGGCACCGTCGAAAGCATCGAGGGCCAGACGGACGTCGCGAACGCGCTGAGGAACTTCGTCGTTCCGTGCTTCACCTCGGCGCGCCTCGTGCCGGTCGACTCGGTGGGCGGGGAGAACCTCGCGACGGCGGACTTCGGGTGGGTGCACCACATCCGCCACCACCTCGGCCCGTATCTCGAGCACGGTCCGCGCGGCGCGGAGGCGTGCTTCTACTGCATCCAGCTCATGGTCTGGGAGCGCGAGGAGTTCCGGAGGGCGGGCATAAAGTGGCTCGAGACGAACGCGGGCGGGTGCGTGCGCGGGACGGGCGGCCACGGCGGGCATGGAGGCACGAGCCATGGCCACTGACGCCGGAATCAGCGTGTCCGCGCGCCCCGGCCAGGCGTTCGTCGAGCTCGCGCTCGGCATGCTGGCCCTCGCCCTTGTCCTCGCGGCGGCCTTCGGATTCATGGAGTACATCCTCGGGTCGCTCGAGATGCAGCGGACGATCCGCGCGAAGGCCGGGCGGAGCGCGCTCAACGGGCACGGCGGCGACGAATCGTATGCGTCCGTCGTCGAGCACGACACCGTCGTAGTGGAGCCCCTCGCCGCGGACTACATATTCGGGGAGACCGAGATCGAGGTGCGCGAGGAGGTGCACATTCCGAACATGGGGATCGACGCGGCGCCATGAGAGGCGGCAATCCATTCGGTCCGCGCCTCGCCGCGTTCGCCGCCCGCCTTGCGAGGCGTCGTCTCGACCTCGCGCTCGTTCTCGGCCGTGCTGACGTCCGCTCGCTCACCGGCGTCGACTGCGACAGCGCGTGCCTTCTCGTCGGGCCCGGCGGCGAGGCCGTTTTCCACACCGATTTCCGCTACCTTCCGATGGTGCGGCGCGTCGCGCCGTGGCTGAAGGCGAAGGACATCCGCAGGCTCTCCTTCCGGGGGCGCCGCATAGGCTACGAGTCGTCTATCCAGGTGTCTCAGCTCATGAAGCTCAGGAAGCTCTCGCCGAGGTCGGAGTTCGTCGACGTCGCGGAGGACATCTCGGCGCTGCGCGCGGTGAAGACCGCGGACGAGATCGCGCGCGTGCGCGCGGCGGCGGCGCTGAACGACGCGATATGGCAGGCGGCGTCCCGCCGGTTCAGGGCCGGGATGACCGAGCTGGACATGGCCCGCGCGATCAGGCGGATGATGATCGACCGCGGCGACGGCGAGGCGTTCGACACGATCGTCTGCGTCGGCAGGAACGCGGCGGAGTGCCACCATGTTCCGGACGGGACGGTCTGGGACGGGAGGGAGCCGGTGCTCGTAGACATGGGGGCGAGGCTCGGCGGATACTGCTCCGACATGACGCGCAACATCGTGCCGTCGAGGCCATCGCGCCGCTATGCGGAGGTCTACCGGCTCGTCCTCGAGGCGAACATGCGCGCAATCGCCGCGGTTCGGCCGGGCATTTCGTCCGGCGAGCTGGACGCCGTCGCCAGGGGCTTCCTCGGGAAGAACGGGTTCAGGAAGGAGTTCGGGCACTCGCTCGGGCACGGCGTGGGCCTGGAGATACACGAGGCGCCGTACGCGGCGCGGAAGAGGACGACGGTCCTGGAGCCCGGCATGATCCTCACCGTCGAGCCGGGCGTGTACATCCCGGGCGAACTGGGCGTGCGCGTCGAGGACCTCGTCCTCGTTACGGACTCGGGATGCGAGGTGCTCACGCGCTCCGGGAAGTGACGCCGCGCGCTCCGCGGCGGACCGCTTACCCTTTTGAGTATTGCCGCGCGGGGCGGACTTTGGTAGAATCGTGGCAAACTCGCAACATGAGGGCAATGCACATGAACATCAAAGGCTTCCTACTGGCCGCCGCGGCCGCCGCGGCGCTCTCCGTCTCGGCTGACACCGGCGCGAACCTCTCCGTCGACGGACGCGGGCTTCCGCACGTGGACGGCATCATACGCGACAGCTCGAAGGCCAACTACGGCTTCGTCAACTTCGTCGCGTTCGGCCCGGGATGGCAGTACACCGCGCAGGACTACGCCGCAAAGGGGCACAAGAAGGAGGCGGTGGAGGACCCGAAGTACGGAAAGGGGCTTCTCTTCACCGGCAGGATATCCGCCGGCAAGACCGCGCTCGCCATACGCGAGGAGTTCTACGACGTGTCCGCCGGCGGACCCGCGAAGATGCATGTCCGCTGGAAGATATCGTCCGCGAACGGGCAGCCGATGAAGCTCGAGCGGGCCTACATACGCTTCCCGCTGGCGATTGCGGACTTTTCCGGCGGCACGGTCGGCGGCAGGACGCTTCCTGCGCAGTTCGGCGAGGAGTGGATCGGCGTCGGCGACAAGTCCAGGGTCGAGGCCGCGACGTCCGACGGGAAGAAGAGGCTCGTCCTCTCGGTCATGTCCGGCAATCCCGTGGTCCAGGACGCGCGGAAGGACAAGCAGGAGCGCTACGAGCTCAGGATCGACTTCCCGAACGCGAAGGAGGGCTCGTCCTCGACCATCGAGTTCGACGTCTCCGGCCTGTTCGCCGATTCGCTCAAGAAGCCCTCGGGCAAGGTCTCGCTGGATCTTCCGAAGCCGCCGACCAGGCTGGTGGCAAACGAGGACTGGTGCGCATTCCCCTACACGAACGAAATCAAGCCGGGCTCCATCCTCGACTTCAGCGGGGTGACCGTGCGCGACGCTCCTGCGGGCAGGTACGGCTTCGCGAGGGCGACCAAGGACGGCCACATCGCGTTCGAGAAGAGCGCGAAGCCCGTAAGGTTCGTGGGCGGGAACCTCTGCTTCGACGCGAACTTCCTCTCGAAGGAGGAGTGCTCGCGGGTCGTGCAGGACTTCGTCCGCCGCGGCTGGAACACGGTCCGGTTCCACCATATCGACGTGACGATCACAAAGGACGAGTGGAACAACCTCTGGAACCGCAAGACGTACCCGGAGATCAGCCCCGCCAGGCTCGACCAGCTCGACTACCTGCTCGCCGAGTTCAAGAAGGCCGGCGTCTATGCGACCTTCGACCTCTACGCGATGGGCGGACTCGGCAGCTGCGAGGGATTCGACAAGCCGCTCAACTCCAACACCGTCAAGGCGGTCGTCCCGATCCACAGGCCGGCCGAGGACCAGTGGTTCCGCCGCGCGATGGAGATATTCGACCATGTGAACCCGTATACGGGGATCAAGTGGAAGGACGATCCGGCCATCCTCTTCGTGACGCTCATGAACGAGGATTCGATCGCGTCCGTCTGGTGGGGTGCGTCCGATCTGTACGTGAGGAAATACAACGAGTGGGCGAAGGCCAAGGGGTATCCCGAATACCCCGCGAAGGACATCGGCAAGAAGAAGGAGTTCGCCGAGTTCCTCTACGAGGTCAAGGCCAAGGCCAACGCGCGCATGGCGAAGCGGCTCAAGGACGCGGGCGTCAGGACGCTCATCTCCGGCGGCAACTGGTGGGACAACATGGCCCAGGCCTACGAGCGCGAGGCGCTTGAGCTCGTCGACAACCACGGGTACGGCGACCATCCGCAGCCCAGCTACCAGAAGCTTCCGTTCCACGTCAACCAGGTGTCGGACATCAAGTCCGGGAACCCGACCTACAACGAGCCGATGATGAAGGCGCCTTCGCGCATCCTCGGCAAGCCGTTTGCGGTGACGGAGTACAACTTCTGTCCGCCGAACCGCTACCGGGCCGACGGCGGGCTCACGATGGGCGCGTATGCATCGCTCCAGGACTGGGACGCAATCTACCGCTTCGCCTGGAGCCACGCGCGCGCCGCGCTCTCCGGCCAGCACCACGTCAGCGGCTTCGACATCGTGCGCGATCCGGTCGGACAGCTCACCGAGCGCCAGATCGTGCTGATGTTCGGCCGCGGCGACGTCGCGCCCGCGAAGAGCGTCTACGGCTACGGCGTCACCAGGGAGGAGTCGCTGAAGGGCGGCCTCGGCGACATGTGGGCGCGCGGGCTCTTCCCCCATCCGTTCACCCAGCTCGGCTACACCTCGCGCATCGGCTCGTACACGGCGGACGGCGGGCGCGCTCCCGCGCTCGCCTGCACGAAGACCTTCACGGCGGCGAACCGGGCCGAGCTGCCGAAGTTCAACGCGGAGCGGACGGTCTCCGACACGCGGGAGGTCGTCATCGGCACGAAGGCGGGCGACATGACCGTCAACACGCCGAAGACGGCGGCGGTCTGCTCGATCGACCGGCACGACCTCACGGCGGGACCGCTGTCCGTGCGCGGCGCGACGACGTTCTGCAACGTCTCCGCGTCCGCGATGGACGGCGCGCCGCTCGCGTCCTCGAAGAAGGTGCTCATCCTCCACATCACCGACGTGCAGAATACCGGCGCGGAGTTCACCAACGACAAGATGACCGACACGAAGAGCTGGGGCAAGCTCCCCTACCTCGCGAAGACCGGCTCCGCCAAGGTGTCGCTCAGGAACTCGAATCCCAAGCTGAAGCTCTACGCGCTCTCCTCGGACGGCTCGCGGCTCAGGAGGGTGAAGGCGTCCTACGCGGACGGGGCGTATTCGTTCACCTGCGCAGTCGCGCCCGGCGAGGGCGAGGGCGCTCCGACCATGATGTACGAACTCGCGGCGGACTGACGCCTGCGTACCGCTCGCCGGCGCCTGCGGCTGCGCCTCGGCCGTGCTATTGACATCGGAAGGGCATAACTGATATAATACGCGCATTCGTTTCATCCAAGGTGGGATGGCCGAGCGGTTAGGTAGCGGACTGCAAATCCGCTTACAGCGGTTCAACTCCGCTTCCCACCTCCAACAAACGCCATGATAGTCTTCTGGGGGTTAGTCCTGGGTCTGCCGCTTCTCGCTTTAGGCGGGGCCTTTGCGCTTTTCCCGGCTAAATCAAGGACTTTCGCCGATTGGTTCGCCGCATCGAAGGCCTGCGCGGGCACCCTTACGTCCGCTGGCTGGTTCTGGACGGCGTACGAGTGCGACACGAT
>JAFRJH010000063.1 GCA_017432385.1 Kiritimatiellia bacterium | reverse complement strand
TGGATCACGAAGTCCGCTCCGTGGTCCAGCGCGCGGAGAAGCGGCGGAGGCGTGAACGTCGCGTCGACGACGAGCGGGAGGCCGTGACGGTGGGCGACCTCGGCGTATCCCTCTATGTCCGCGATGTCAAGGGCCGGGTTGCCGACCGCCTCGATGAAGAGAAGCCTAGTCTTCTCCGTTATCGCGGCCTCGACAGCCCTGAAGTCGTTAACAGGCGTGAAGTTTACCTTGATTCCGACGTTGGGGAGAATCGCGTCGAACTGGCTGAACGTCCCGCCGTAGAGGTTCGATGCTGCAACGACCTCGTCTCCTGCGCGTGCGATGTTGGTGATCGTGAAATAGATCGCCGCCGTGCCGGAGGAAAGCGTCTGGGCCGCCGCGCCGCCCTCAAGAGCCGCGATGCGCTTCGCCAGCACATCGTTCGTCGGGTTCATGAGGCGGGCGTAGATGTTGCCGAGCTCCCTGAGGCCGAAGAGATCGGCGCCGTGCTTGGAGTCGCGGAAGTTGTAGGCGGTAGTCCTGTAGACCGGAACAGCGCGCGCCTTGGTCGTGGGGTCGCCGAAAGTGTCCTGTCCGGCGTGTACCGCCAGCGTCTCAATGTGATATTTCCTGTCGCTCATTGCCGTTGCTCCTTTCTTGTGGTGTCAACGGCGAGAATTATCGCATAATCCGCGACAGATAGGGTAATTGGAAGATTTTGCCACGGCCCATAGGTTGCGCCTATGCCATGGTCGGGGGGTGGGGGGGATCAGAGCGAGGAGTCCGCGTAGCTGCGTTCCAGGCAGCATCTGCGCAGCGCTTCTGTGAACATTGCGCCGGCGACGGAGGGCTGTATGCCCGCATGTCGTATGATTCCCACGCGGATCGTGTCGTCAATCTTCAGCGGAACGGCCACGATGTCCGGACCGTTGAGTTTGCGCGAAAGGGCGCCCGAGGCGACGGTGTATCCGTTCAGCCCGAGAATCAGGTTCGTCATTGTGGCCCTGTCCCTTACGCGTATGTTCTTTTTGCGGTCAATGGACGGCATGACCTCCTCGGCGAAGTAGAGCGCGTTTTCCGAACCCTGCTCGAAGGAGATGAAGGGGTATGCGTCCAGTTCTTCGGGGAGTATCCCGCCTTTCTTCGCGAGGGGATGGCGTTTGCCGAGGAAGACATGTGGGCGCGACATGAACATTTCCTCGAAGAAAAGGCCCTCTTTGCGGAGAATCTTCGTCAGTGCGCGCTCGTTGCGGTTCGAGAGGTAGAGGACGCCGACCTCGCTGCGGTGGCGCGCGACATCGTCGATTATCTCGCTTGTAACGGTCTCGCGAAGGGTGAAGTCGTAGGAATCGGCGTTGTTCGCCTCAACGACCTCCATGAACGCCTCGACCGCGAAGGCGTAGTGCTGGCACGAGACGGCGAACTGCGGGCGTCTCACCGACTTGCCCGTGTACTTCTCCTGGATGCGAGACGCGTCGTCCAGGATCTGCCGCGCCGACGCGAGGAACTCCTCGCCCTCGCGCGTCACGCTCACGCCCCTGGCCGACCTGGTGAATATGGCGATGCGCAGCTCCTCCTCGAGTGTCCTGAGCGATTCCGTAAGCGTCGGCTGCGTGACGAACATGCGCCTGGCGGCCTCGCTCACCGAGCCGCACGCCGCCACCGCGTCCGCGTATCTGAGCTGCTGAAGGGTCATGCGTGGATTATACCAAAAAATCAGCTTTCGTACTTGCGGACACGCAGCCGAGCGCCGATTCCCTCTGCGATGGCGCGGCAGCGGGCCTGCTTGTCTGCGCTCGTGACGGGCTCGCCCACGACGGTCATGACGACTTCCGGGACCGCCGCGACCGCGTCTTTCGCGAACTTCAGCATCGCTGGGTACGCCGCCTCTCCGAACCTGGGGCGGCATACGGCGAGGTATTCCGCGGGATCGTCGGTGTTCAGGCTTATCGAGATGCAGTCGACTTTACCGGAGAAAAGCGCGGCGGTCGGCTTCCCGTTGACGAGATCCGAGAGACCGTTCGTGTTTACCCGAACGCGCAGCGTCGGGTCGCGCCGTTTCAGCATTGCGGCGGTCGCAAGGAGTGTGTCGAGACGCTCGGTCGGCTCGCCGTAGCCGCAGAAAACGACTTCGCGGAAGCGTTTCCAGTCCCATGCGCCGAGGCTCGCCGCCACCTCCTCGTCGGTAGGCTCGCGTTCGAGCCAGAGGGGGCCCGATCCGAAGACTCCGGGTGCGTTGTTCCTGAGGCAGAACGTGCAGGAGCACGGACATCTGTTCGTGAGGTTGACGTATACGGCGTCCTTGACCTGGTAGGTTATTGTCATTTCGCGAGCTCTCCAAGCGTCTCCTCGATGGCCAGCCCGTCCTTTGGCGGCAGGCCCATCTCGACGGTGCGCCTGACCGACGCGGCGGTGAACTCGCTGGCCTTGCGGACGGATTCCGCGAAGTCCACGCCGTTGACGGCGTCCGCGAGGATGACGGACGAGAAGACGTCTCCGGTGCCGCTGCGGTCGCCGCCGATCTTCCGCTCTGCGTGGAGGGACGGTGCGCGCCCCGGTTCGTGGATGAAGTTCACGAGCATGTCGCCGCGCGGTATGCCGGAGACGGCGACCTTGCAGCCGTTGCGCTCCGACAGCCTCTCGCAGAGGGAGGCGAGCTCCGCGTCCGTCATGTCGACGCGGTATGGCTCTCCCGCGAGTATGCATGCCTCCGTGAGGTTTGGCGTCAGAATGTCCGCGACGTCCAGAAACACGCGCATCGACTCGGCGAGCCCGCGGTCGTATGTGCTGTAGAGCCTGCCGTAGTCGCCCATCACGGGATCGACGCAGATCTTTGTGCCGGAGGCCCTGAACGCGTCGACGAAACGGAGCACGAAGGCGACCTGCTCCTGCGAGCCGAGGAAGCCGGTCTGGATGGCGTCGAACCTGAGGCCGAGCTTACGCCACTCCTCGATGTACCTGTCGAGGTGCGGCGTGTTGTCCGTCCACGCGAAGGAGTCGAAGCCCGTGTGGTTGGTGAAGAACGCCGTCGGAACGGGGCAGCACTGCACCTTCATCGCTGACAGTATCGGTATCGTCACGGCCAGCGAGCATCTTCCAAAGCTCGTGAAGTCGTTGATTACCGCGGCCTTTCTCTGTCGGTTGTGGTCTAGGGATCTGTCTGCACCTTCTTCCATGCCCGCAGATTATACCATACCTCGCCCCGCCGCGACAGGGAGTATCTTCGCGAATTTCGGGCGCTCCGACGCCCATCCGGCGAGAATGCGCCTTGCCTTGGGCGAACCGGTGCGGGCGGAATGTCCGTTGAGAAGATCGAGAAGGGCGCGCTCGTCCGCGGATCCCTCCTCCACCGGAAAGATGTCCACGGAGTCGAGGTTGCAGTTCAGGTCCAGGTCTCCGCTCTCGTCATAGACATATGCGACGCCGCCGGTCATGCCGGCCGCGAAGTTGACGCCGACGGGTCCGAGTATGACGGCGACGCCGCCGGTCATGTATTCGCAGCCGTGGTCGCCGATGCCCTCCGCGACCAGCGTCGCGCCGGAGTTCCTTATTCCGAAACGCTCGCCGGCCTGTCCGTTGATGAGGATTTCGCCAGATGTCGCGCCGTAGGCGATCACGTTGCCTGCAATGACGTTGTCTTCGGGCTGGAATGCCGCGCCATCCGGCGGTCTTATCGTTATCACGCCGCCGGAGAGGGACTTGCCGACGTAGTCGTTCGCCTCGCCAACGAGGTTGAAGGTGACGCCGCGCGCAAGGAACGCGCCGAACGACTGGCCCGCGACGCCGGTGAAGCTGATGGACAGGTCGAACGCAGTTCGACCATCAGGACTGGCAGCTTGGCCATCAGGACTATTTCCCCGCTTCTCGACCAGCCAGCCGGAGAGCGCCGCGCCGACGGAGCGGTCGCAGTTGGAGATTGCGCGCTCAAGGCGCGCTTCTCCCTTCTCGACGGCCGGTATAAGCTCGCGGAAGTCGTAGTTAGTCTTTAACGCAGAGTCGCAGAGTCGCAGAGAATGGTCATCCCCTTCCCTCTCTGCGCACTCAGCGTCTTTGCGCCTCTGCGTTGAAAATTCTGCCAGCAACTCCCCGAAGTCGAACTTCGAACCGTCCTTCGCCTTGAGAAGATCGGCGCGTCCGCGCGCCTCGGCGAGCGACCTGAGCCCGAGCGCGGCGAGATGCTCGCGCACCTCCTCGGCGAGGAACCGGAAATACGCCTGAAGGTGCTCGGGCCTTCCCGCGAACTTGCAGCGCAGCTCCTCCTTCTGCGTCGCGATGCCGACGGGGCAGCTGTTGAGGTTGCAGTTGCGGCACTGGACGCAGCCGAGCGCGACGAGCATGGACGTGCCGAACGCGAACTCGTCGGCGCCCAGCATCGCGGCGACGACGATGTCGCGTCCGGTGCGGAGCTGTCCGTCGACCTGGAGCTTCACGCGGTCGCGGAGGTTGTTCCTGACGAGAGTCTGGTGCGCCTCGGCGAGGCCCGACTCCCACGGGAGCCCGGCGTGCTTCATCGACGTGAGCGGCGCGGCGCCAGTTCCCCCGTCGAAGCCGGAGATCACGATCACGTCGGCATGAGCCTTGGCGACGCCGGCCGCGATCGTCCCCACGCCCGCCTCGGAGACGAGCTTCACCGACACGCGCGCCTCGGGATTGGCGCATTTGAGGTCGTAGATGAGCTGCGCAAGGTCCTCGATCGAGTAGATGTCGTGGTGCGGCGGAGGGGAGATCAGGGTCGTTCCGGGTTTCGCGTGCCTGAGGCGCGCGACGAACTCGTTCACCTTGTGCGCGGGGAGCTGCCCGCCCTCGCCCGGCTTCGCGCCCTGAGCGAGCTTGATCTGAAGGTCCTTTGCGCTGCGCAGGTACTCGATCGTCACGCCGAAGCGTCCAGAGGCGACCTGCTTGATCGCACTGTTCCTCTCCGTGCCGAAGCGCTCGGGGTTTTCGCCGCCCTCGCCGGAGTTGGACATCGTGCCGAGTCCGTTGAGGGCGAGCGCGATTGTTTCATGAGCTTCGGGCGAGAGCGAGCCTAGGGACATCGCCCCGCCCACGAAGTGCTTCACTATGGAGTCGACGGACTCGATGTTGTTTTTGACAGGATTTACAGGATTATCAGGATTGTTTACGCTTTCCAATTCTGTAAATCCTGTTAATCCTGTCGAACTCTTAAATTCCAGTTGAGACCTCAATGTGACATGGCTATTGGAGTCGATGTCGTCTGTGTAGCGGTGGAAGCGCGCGTAGTCGCCGTGCCGCACCGACTCGCGGAAGTCGACGAGCCGAGTCGGAGACCAGAGGTGCTCCTCGCCGTCTTTGCGCGCACGGTACTCGCCGCCGGGATGCAGGCTGTTTTGGACAGGATTAACAGAATTGACAGGATTGGTCGCATCATTAAATCCTGTTAATCCTGTAAATCCTGTCAAGACATTCTCGATGTCTTCGAGCTCCAGGCCGCCGACGGGCGAGGTGACGCCGTCGAAATACTCGGCGACAATCTTGGGGCCGAGGCCCACCGCCTCGAAGATGCGCGCGGAGCGGTAGGAGCGGAGCGTCGAGATGCCCATCTTGGACATGATCTTCATCAGCCCCTTGCAGACCGCCGACACGTAGTTCGCCGTCGCCAGGTGCGGCGCCATCGCCGCACGCGCCGAAATGTCGGCGACCGTCGCAAGCGCGAGATACGGGTTTATCGCCGTCGCGCCGAAGCCCAGGAGCACGGCGAAGTGGTGCACTTCGCGCACTTCCCCCGATTCCACGACGATGCCGACCGATGGACGCGCCCCCGCCTCTACGAGCGCCTTGTTCACCGCCGCGACAGCGAGGAGCGAGGGTATCCTCTTTGCGTCCTCTGCGTTCTTTGCGGCTAAAACATTCCTGTCGCTCAGCACGATGATCTTCGCTCCGTCCTTCACCGCAGCGAGCGCGTCGGCCGCGAGTTTGTCGAGCGCATCCTTCAGGCCGCCGTCGAAGAACATTGAAAGCGTCTTCGCGGGGAAGTCGGGGATGTTCCTGAGCCGCGAGAGTTCGTCGTCCGTCAGCACCGGGCGCGTCATCTTGACGAGGCGCGCGTGCTCCGGCGTCTCGGCGAGGATGTTCCCCTCGTTGCCGATGTAGGTCATGATCGACATGACGAGCTCCTCGCGTATCGGGTCGATCGGCGGGTTCGTCACCTGGGCGAAGAGCTGGTGGAAGTAGTCGAAGAGAACGCGCGGGCTTCGGGAGAGCGATGCAAGCGCCGCGTCGTTGCCCATTGCGCCTACCGGCTCGTGCCCAGTCTCCGCCATCGGGCGGATGATCATCTCGATGTCCTCGAGCGTCCAGCCGAAGCGGTTTTGGTCGGACGCAGTACGACCATCGGAACTGGACGGCACGATCTCGGTGAAGAGCCCGGTGACGGGTATCTGGTTCTCCTTCACCCAGCGGCGGTACGGACAGCGCCGCGCGTAATAGGTCTTGAGCTCGGTGTCCTCCACGAGGCGGTGCTTCTCTATGTCGAGCCAGAGAAGCGAGCCGGGACGAAGCCGTCCGTGGCGCGATATTGATTCCGCAGGGATATCGAGAACGCCCGTCTCCGAAGCGAGGACGAAAAGTCCGTCCTTCGTAAGCGTCCAGCGCGCGGGCCTGAGCCCGTTCCTGTCGAGCGCCGCGCCGAGTCCGCGGCCGTCGGTGAAAGCGACGGCCGCGGGACCGTCCCACGGCTCCATCAGCGCGGAGTGGTATTCGTAGAACGCCCTCACGTCGTGCCCCATGTGGTACTTCCTGCCCCACGCCTGCGGGATGAGCATCATCATCGCGTGCGGCGCGTCGCGCCCTGCGGAGACAAGGATCTCGAAGATGTTGTCCAGGGACGCGGAGTCGGACTGTCCCTTGTCAATGAGAGGCAGGATCTTCCGAAGGTCCACCTGGTATGGCGCGGACTCCGGCCGCGCCGCGGTCGCCGCCTCCGGCCACCTGAGCGACGGCTCGCGGGCTGCCAGCGCATTCAGGTTGCCCTTGATTGCGTTGATCTCGCCGTTATGCGCGATGGCGCGGAACGGATGCGCGAGCTCCCACGACGGGAACGTGTTCGTCGAGTATCGCTGGTGCACGATCGCGAACGGCGATATGAAGTCGGGATCCGAGAGGTCCGGGTAGAACTTCTCGATCTGCGTAGCGAGAAGAAGTCCCTTGTAGACGATCGTGCGCGACGAGCAGGAGCAGACGTAGGTGTTCTTCGTCGCCTTCTCGATCTGCCGGCGGATGACGTAGAGGCGAAGTTCGAAGGAATTATTGGACATCCGACATTCGGCTTCCGACAACCGCTGTCGGCTGTCGGCTGTCGATTGTCCCAATGCTATAAACACCTGCCTTATCCGCGGCATTACGCTGCGCGCGTCGCGCCCGATGGCGTCGGGGTTTGTCGGCACGTCGCGCCAGGCGAGAACCTCGCACCCCTCGCCCTTGACCGCCGCCTCGACCTTCTCCTCTTCGCCCTCGCCGCCGAAGATCATCGCCACGCCAAATGAGTCGCCACACTTTGCGATCTTTGCGTTCTTTGCGGCTAAAACCTTCCCGAAGAACCCGTGCGGAATCTTCATGAGAAGCCCTGCGCCGTCGCCTGTCTCGGGATCGTTCCCGGTCGCGCCGCGGTGCATGAGCCGCTTCAGGATCGTCATGCCGTTTACAACGATATCGCGGCTAGCCTCGCCGCTGAGGTTTGCGACCATTCCCACGCCGCACGCGTCGTGTTCGTATTCGCGCCTGTAGAGTCCGCGGCTCCGCTGTGAATTCCAGTCGTTCCTGTTCATGGTCGGTCCTTCAGTTTAGAGGTACTTGTTTTCCGCTGGCGAGGGCTCGGACTACGAGCGACGCACCGGAGGCGCAGTCGCCGGCGCAGAAGATGTTTCGCGCGGGATCGGCGACGAGCGCCGTGCGCGGCGTCTGCGCGAGCTTCAGCTGCGAGACTATCGGATTCTCCGCCGGCACGCCGGTGAAACCCATCGCCAGGAACACGAGGTCCGCCTCGATGACTTCCTTGGTGCCCGGCACGCTCCTGAACTTCACCGGGCGGCCCTCGGGGGAGAACTCCCACTCGACAGTTTCGACTTCAACGCCGGAGACGTGTCCATCGCCGACAAACCTCAGCGAATTCAGGTTCCAGCGCCTAGCGCATCCTTCTTTGTGGCTGGAGCTTGTGCGAAGCATGTATGGCCATAGCGGCCACGGAGTGGAGGCGTCGCGCTCGTCTGGCGGCTTCGGCATGATTTCGATCTGCGTCACGCTTGCCGCTCCCTGGCGGATCGACGTGCCCACGCAGTCGCTGCCAGTGTCGCCTCCGCCGATGACGAGGACCTTCTTGCCCTTTGCGCTGATCGGAGCCTCCGGGATTTCGCCCGTTAGGAAGCGGTTCTGGCCTTCCAGAAGTTCAAGCGCGAGATGGATGCCCCCGAGTTCGCGTCCGGGAATCCTGAGGTCGCGCGCGGCGGGAGTGCCGATCGCGACGACAACGGCGTCATGTTCCTTCTTCAGCCACTCCGCGGAGACGTCCTTGCCGACTTCGCAGTCCGTCACGAACCGGATTCCCCCCGCCTCGAGGACCTTGCGCCTGCGGTCGATGAGCGACTTGTCGAGCTTGAAGCAGGGGATTCCGTAGCGGAGAAGTCCGCCGATGTCCTTCCTCCGCTCGTACACCGTCACCGCAAAGCCGCGCCGCCTGAGCGTCACGGCGGCCGAAAGGCCCGCGGGCCCCGCGCCGATGACGGCGACGGACTTGCCGTTCTCCGTTTCCGGCGTACTCGGCACGACCCATCCGTTGGCGAACGCCGTCTCGATGATGCGCTTTTCCGACTGGCGCACCATGACGGCTTCTTCGTCGAGTCCGTGCACGCAGCTCGCCTCGCAGAGCGCCGGGCAGATGCGCGAGGTGAATTCCGGGAAATCCGAGTTAGCGGACAGAAGGGCGTACGCCTGTTTCCAGTTTCCCTGCGCGACGGCGCGGTTCTGGTCGGGGACCAGGTTGCCGAGCGGACAGCCGTATGCGTGGCAGAAGGGCTGACCGCAGTTCATGCAGCGCGATGTCTGCTCCTTGAGCTCGTCGTCGGTCAGTATGCGTTCGACTTCGCGCCAGTCATGGGCGCGTTCCTCTGTCGGACGGTAGATGTCATGTATACGTTGCATATCGGGGATGTATCAGCACAATCCGTGCCAATCGCGTCCGTTCGGCAACTCGTCCGGGATTTGTTACAATTCGCGTAATCGCCGCCGCGCCGGCGTAGCAATTGTGTAACAGAAGGGGGAGGGTGGACCGCGCGTGAGCTGTGAAAACGCGGATGCCGCTTCACCCGTGCCTGACCTGCATGAGCAGAATCAGCGCCACGGACGTGAGCATCAGCGCCGAGACGAGCTTGAGCGAGGCTGTTGTCTTTGCCGATCCGGCGAGACGGGCGCGAAAGAAGTCCGCGGCGAAGATGATCGGGAAGTAGATGAACGGTACTATGGCGCAGAAAAGCGACCCGAGAAGCAGTACCTGGACAGCTGGCGGAAGGGCGGAGTCGTTGCGCGTGAAGTTTGGAAGAAATGCCAGAAAGAAGAGGATTGTAAGCGGATTCGACATCGACATCAGGATGCCGCGCCCGACGAGGCGCCAGCCGGAGGCCGATGCCGGACAGAGCGCGTTATCGGCGCGGCGTCGAAATCCGCTGACCGCCTCCCTGAACGATCCGAACGCCAGGTAGCCGATATAGGCGATCCCTACGAGCTGTATCGCCGTCATCACGCCATGATGCGTGGTGAAGAACGACGCAACCCCTGCGGACAGGAGCAGCACCCAGAGCCAGCATCCAAAGATCAGCCCGGCCATGAGCGTGGAGGCGCGGGCCTTGCCGTCGGCTATGGCTGTTGCAAGCGTGCACATCAAGTCCGGTCCCGGCTTGATTATGAGGGCTATGCACCCGACTATGTAGGTTGTCAGCATGGCGGATAGTATACCACAAGGCGCGCAAAGCGGCATTACATGTCGCTTGGCATCCGCCAATCGGCGCGCGGGGAGAGGGAAAGCGTGACTTTCGGGCCGTCAGGGACGCAGTTGCGTTTATACTGGGCGGCGCGGAAACGTCTGATGAACTTGTAAAGCGTGTCGTCGACCACTTCAGGCGAATGTACGCCGGCAAACGCAATTTGCGCCATTTCGCGCAGTTTGTCCGCCGTCGCACCATCCACAAGATAGTGAAAGAGGAAGAAATCGTGCAGCTCGTAAGGACCGAGCCGCACCTCCGAGTCGTTGGCGGCGGCATCGGGGATAAGTTCCGGCGTGATCGGCGAGGAGGCCGTCCGGCGCAGAATGTCGCCCAGCCGTTCCTCCGATTCGCTCGCGATATGGCGCAGGGCGGCGAGCACCATCGTCTTCGGAACGGATGCGTTGATCTGGTACATGCTCATGTGGTCGCCGTTGTATGTGTTCCACCCGAGGGCGATCTCGGAGAGGTCGCCCGTGCCGACTACAAGCGCGTGTTCCATGTTTGCGAGGTCCATCAGGACCTGCGTCCGCTCCCGCGCCTGGGCGTTCTCGTAGGCGATGTCGTGGATTCCCTCGACGTGTCCTATGTCGGAGAGGTGCCTGCGGCACGACTCGCGGATGTCGACGACGCGCACCGACGCGCCGACGGCTTCCGCCAGCGCGACGGCGCGGTTATGCGAGGTTTTCGTCGAGCCGAATCCCGGCATGACTACGGCAAGAAGGCTGTCGCGTTCAAGCCCCATCCGGTCGAGCGCCGCCGAGGCGCCCAGAAGCGCGAGCGCGGAGTCTGCGCCGCCCGACACTCCGACGACGAGCTTGCCGACGGATGCGCTCGACATTCGCCGCGCAAGTCCTGCGGACTGGATGTCGAGGAGCTTGCGCCACCAGCCATCCTCGCCGTATTCGTCCAGGAATGGCGAGCGCGACACGGCGTCCGGCGCGTGCTCCGGAAGCTCCGCGGCCACCGGGACGACCTTCCTCTCCGCCTCCGGGACCGAATGGGCGCAGTAGACCGACGACGAGCTCCGTCGCCGGTGGCGCATCGCCGCGACGTCGACGTCAGCCGCGACGATCTGCGGCGCGGCGTCGAAAAGCCTTCCTTCGGCGACGGTCCTTCCCTCGGTCGCGACGAGCGAGCCTCCGCCGAAGACCGCATCGGAACTCGACTCGCCGGTCCCGGCGCATGCCATCGCGTAGGCGCAGCCGAGGCGCATGCTCTGCTGCTCGACGAGCGAGCGGCGCCTCTGCGACTTGCCGAGGAAGTCCGTGCTGGCGGAGAGGTTGAACACCACGTCGACGCCGCACTCCGCCATTAGCGAGCTCGGCGGCACGGGCGTCCAGAGGTCCTCGCAGATTTCGACGCCGAACCGGAACGAGCCGACGTCGAAGACGGTAAGCGGCTCGTCGGCGGGCGCGGGCGTAAACTGCCTCCGCTCGTAGTATTCGCCGTAGTTCGGCAAAGCATGCTTGCGGACGGTTCCGACCACCTTGCCGCCGTGGACGACAGCCGCTGCGTTGTATATGGCCGGGCCCTCCGCAATCGGCAGTCCGACGATCGAGACAAGCGGAAGGGATGCCGTTTTCGCGGCAAACACCTCCACCGCCGCGGACGCGGCGCGGAGAAGCTCGTCGCGGAAGAACATGTCGCCGCAGGTGTAGCCCGTGATCGAGAGCTCCGGGAACACGATTGCGGCGACGCCGTCCTTCGCCGCCTCCTTCGTGAGCCGCACAAGCTCCTTCGCGTTCGCGGCCGGGTCTCCCAGGCTCAGCCTCGGCGTCGCCGCCGCGATCTTGTAGAATCCATTCATCGCTCTTACTCCATGTCAAATAGATAGTGTTCTGTTTTTGATTCTGTTAGCACTTCCCGTGCCAATGCCGAATCAAGGCCATTTGTTACACAATGCGTAAACAGCGTGCTTGTGGCATTACACAGAACCCTTGTCGTAAACCGATTTCGCGCGCTGTCGCGCTTGCTTTCAGCGCGGCGGTTTTGCTATACTGTTTATGTCTTCGGGCGAGAGCCCGCGGGCAAGTCATAGTTCGGGAACTGATCGGGAGCGTCAAGCTATATGTGCATGATGGACAAGATAGATTATACGGTATTCTGTGTGAATGAATTCGCACGGACTAACTCGTTGTCGTATCTTGATGCCTTTGACTATCTTGACAAGTATCAGGCAATCGACTACATCACTGACTTCTATGTTGAGAATTCGCAGCAACCCATGAGTTTGACGCTGCAAGACATGGCTGAATGTTGTCGTTCGCGGGGAGGTACGCTGGTATGATCTACCTTTACCATGGAACCGACTTGGAGTTCGACCTCCCAAACCCAGAAATGGGACGCAGAGGGACGGATTTTGGGCAAGGTTTCTATCTGACTCCGCATATCGAGTCGGCGGTAAACATGGCCCGGCGCGTCGCAAGACGCAAGAATTCGCAGGGGGCTGTTGTTATATGCTATTCGCTGGACGAGAATCAGCTGGTGTCGGCAGGACTGCGTATTCGCAGTTTCCTCAACATAGAACCCGGCTGGTTGCGGTTAGTGGTTGCCAACCGGTATTTTCAGCAAGACGCTCCAGACCACAACCTTGACAAGCGCTGGGATGTCGTGCACGGTTTCATAGCCGACGACAGAATCGTAAGGTTGCTGGATGCGCTGGTGAAAGGATTTACGACGGAGGACGAGGTCCTTAAGACCTTGCGAATGGCGCAATTCAAATCCATCCAGTATTCGTTTCATTCGGCTGCGGCGGTTTCGCTCCTTAAGAAGATTGAGGTAAAGCATGTCTGACCTTCAGAAAGAGCTGTTTGATATAGCGACCGGCAATCTCTGCGCATGGGTGGCAGAGAAAGAGGGCCTTGCGATCAAGGATGCAATGCGCGTCGTGTACTCGTCCAAGTTGTACGAGAAGCTGCAAGACCCAGAAACTGGGCTTTATCGGGAAGGCCCTGCATACCTATACGATATGCTTGCAGAGGAACGGAACGCCATCTAGTGATTGATCTTCAAGCCGCAAACTGCAAATGAAAGGAACTAAAACGAGTCAGTAAACGGTACACAGGCGGGCAACGCCCCGCCGCAAACAATTTGCATGCTGCAAAGCAGTCGCCGTCTGAAACTTAGGAAATTTCAACGAATGACGACACTATGCAGAGAAAACGTGCAAGCGTTTTGCCTCTCTTTGTGTTTCATTCATGGTTTCCTAAGACCTCAGACGGAACACGAAGAGAGGTTTCTTTTCGTTCCGATTGCCGAGTTGCAAAAGTCCAAACTCGCCGCTTGGCAACCTGCGCAACAAGTGGAGTGTCCATCAACAGACGCGGAAGACGAAAAGGAATACAACTATGAACAAGCTCGACCAAGAAGATGAAAAGGAATTAAACCTTCTCGTCCAAGAAGCTCAAGAACATACCTTCAATGGTCATTTCTTTTGGATAGACCAAAGTTGTGACTATGGTGCTTGGAAAACACGTGCCAAGGCATTACTTGGCAAAGCATTATCAAGCAGTTCTCCTGACCTGATAAGAATTAATGAGCATCAGAAACCGGGTTGTTCCGATTTGGAATTTCACGAGTATATTGGTATGCTAATGGGAGTGAAGAAATTCTCCGACGGGCACCAAAATTGATGTGCAAATGAAAGGCAGTGTCACATGGAAGTTAAACAAATTGTTTGGGCGGTAATGGTGGCACTGCCGCTTGTTCTCCCGTTTGGTGTGTTTGCCCAAACCGAGAGGGTTGGCGATTACACCTGGCAGTACTACGTCGTGGACGGCAAGGCGTTGATTGGGTCGCAACAAAGTGAAGTTGCAGCAATCTTTCCCAAACCTATTGGAGAAGTCACTGTCTAAGGCAAAGCGCATCGGATTAATGTGAGTGCATTATACAGATGCCATGAAGCCAGGGCAAACAATAGCAACACTCTCAGGAAGGAATAGATGATGAACATTAAATGCCCGCATTGCGAAACGGAATACGAGATAGCGCAAACAGAGTTCGGAAGGTTCGTCAACTGCGAAATCTGCCGCAAGGGGTTTGTCGCAGGCGTCTCCAAAGGTAAGTCAATGCCGTCGCAAATAGAGACGGCTAATGCTGGCAGAAGCATGGCCAGCCCAGTATGTAGTCAAAGAAAGAAATCTTCCATGCCTTTAGCGCCTAAACTTACAGGAATGTATGTTTGCACCGCCTGCGGTGAATTCTCTACATCACCAATTAAGGTCAATAACAAGGGTTCTGGTTGCGTGTGCTTTGTAATTGCCGCCATAAATTTTGTCTTTATGTTTATGGGGATGTTACCTCTGCCAATTCATCTTGTATTTAGCGCTTTCTTAATAATTATGGGCTTTTCATACATTATTAAAGGGAATCGCACAAAATGCAGGAAGTGTGGCAAGTTGGACACATTGATATCCGCCACAAGTCCAAGAGGAAAACAAATGTATAAAGAAGTTACACAGTCGAATATTCAAGACTATGCAACTGCTCCCTTGTCACAGACAGGTCACACACCGCAGGCAGATATCTCAGAACGACTAAAGAAAGCAGAATTGTTATTCAATAATGGGCTGATTTCTATAGAGGAATATAATGCTCAGAGAAAACGTATTCTTGACTCCATGTAGCTGAACGAATTAACAAGTGGACACTTGTATCAACTACGAGTTGTTCGCACTAGCGGAATCGGCGGACGGCCTCGACTTGGTCTTTGTCCTTGCCGATGTGGAGTTCGGCGAAAACGCACGGATTTCGGATGCCTTCGTCGTAGAAGGCACAGCGGAACTGAACGAGTCTGCGTTCTCATTCGAAGGCTTCACGTTGACATTCACACGTACGGGCGATGGCAAGGTAAAGGCTACAATAACGCTAGACGGCGCTCCGGCAGTATTCTTCCTACGTGTGAAGATGAAGTAGCGCAATCGAGCTGGCCCACAATTTGCAAATTGTGGGCCAACTTGATCGTTCAGTCTGCGTATGGTGCTGAGATGTCATAGGCGGGATTTGCCGACAGAGCTCAGATGCTCCGTGAATAGCGGAACCATCGCACTTCCATCACGTGGTCGTGGACGACTTAATGCGGATTGCAAAGTATGGCTGTCGCATGTCAGGTGGACGGTAGCATGGCGACGATTTCGTCCGCACCATAATCTCATTCAACATGCTAGAGTGTGATAGCCAACACAAGCTGCTTCGAATATGATATAAATGTGTGCGTTACGAATACAATAGATGGACGAAAGTATGACGACGACAATAACGGCACGAGTTGACTCCGAGAAAAAGCGGCAGGCCGAGGAGATCTTCAATGACATCGGCATGACGCTTTTCGGGGCGATAAATGTATTCATAAACAAGGTAGTGATGTATCAGGGCATCCCGTTCAGTCTGCGCCGTCGCCCTGCTGCGAGCCGCAGTTTGGAGGCGATAATGGACGAGACGGATGAATACTGCCGTTCTCATTCAGAACGGTTGTCGCACGCACAGGTGTTTGGTCATGCGCGGGAGATTATCAATGCTGGGCGAAGAGTACACGCTTAAGTATCTTCCGCTCTTCGACGAAGAACTCTCGGCGGCGGTTCGGTACATTTCCGTAGAACTGGAGAATCCTGATGCGGCGGCGAAGCTTGTTGATGATGTCGAGATGGCGATAACAGATAGATTGTTTGCACCGGAATCCTTTGAGCCAGTGCAGTCAGAAAAAGAACGCGAACATCCGTACTATCGCATTGCAGTCGGGAACTATCTTGTCCTCTACTGCGTTATTGGCAAGGTAATGGAAGTGCGTCGTTTGTCTATGCGCCAAGCAATTGGCGTACGAGGTTATAATGGCATGGCTCGCCGCCCGCGCTGAGGACAAGGATGGCCGGGCGCGTGAAAGCGCCCGCGGCGCGGGAACAAGTACGGAACCGCGCCGCAGGCAAGATTTGCGTCTAGGCTAGAACGTGAGCGTTGCGTTTACGCCGCCCCAGACGATCTGGTGCTCGCCTTCTCCCATGTATCCCTCCTTGCGGAGAGTGTGCGAGGGCGTCCAGGTGTAATTGATCTGCGCGCCGACGGAAAGGTTCTTCGTCACGGCGTAGGTCGCCGCCAGGCCCAGGGTCTGTTCGGTCAGCTCCGTGCCGCCGGCGGAGCCGGTGTAGGCGTGGTCAGCGAAGCTGATCTCCGCCTTTGGCGTGAGCTTGAGCTCGTCGTTCAGCGCGAAGTCGCGCGAGAGCGCGAACGTCGCGTAGACGGCCGAAACGTCGTTACCGGCGGTGTCGAGGTAGTCCCAGTACGCAGTAAGCGACGGCGTCACGACCGGGTTCTCGTACGAGACGGTAGCGTAGATCTCCTCGGTCGGGCGTCCGTTGCCATACGGGAAGTTGTACCAGATATGCCCGACCTCGACGCCGACCGGGCCTATCGAGTTGGCGTACGCGAGCGTGTAGTCGAGCTCCTGGATGCCGCAGCCCCTGCGCGAGGCGTTGGCGGTTCCGCGGCGGTGCGTGAGGTCGAGGCTGGCCCAGACGTTGGCGGACACCTTGCCGAGGTCGCCGGCGTCGTAGGCCAGCGTCACGCCGGGCTGCCAGACGGGGTTGCCGTTGCAGATCTTTCCGCGCCAGATGTAGTCGCTAAGCACATCGACGGAGACCTCGGCGGAGAATTTCCCGGGAGAGGCAGTGGCCGGTTCGCTGGCTTCTTCCGCCGCCGCCGCGAAGGACGCGGCGACGGCCAGAATGGCAATGGTTGCTTTCATTTTCATGGTTCCTTTCAATTGTTTTCCTAGACAGGATTAACAAGATTTACATGATTTTAGGTTTTGGATTGACACAAGAGTCTTTCATATAATCCTGTTAATCCTGTCAATCCTGTCTAAACATTTAGGTGTTGCTGAAGAACTGGAACGAGGCGTACGCGTCTTGTCCGTGCTCGGTGATGTCGAGCCCCTTCAGCTCCGTCGTGGCGCTGACGCGGAGGATGCCGAGTTTCTTCAGGGCGAAGAAGATCGCAAGTCCCGTGCCAAGCGCCCAGGCTGCGGTTGCGCCCGCGCCGAGGAGCTGCACGCCGAGGAACTTGAATCCGCCGCCGTAGAAGAGCCCGACCATGCCGTTGCCGTAGTTCGCTGCGCTGGGCGCCGCGAAGAGCCCTACTGCGAGCGTACCCCAGACGCCGTTCACGCAGTGCACGGATACCGCGCCGACAGGATCGTCGATGTGGACCTTGTCGAGCGCGAAGACCGAGAGCACCACCAGCACGCCGGCGACGAGTCCGATTACGATCGCCGCGTTCGCCGTCACGAGGTCGCACGGAGCGGTGATCGCGACAAGCCCCGCGAGCGATCCGTTGAGCGCCATGGTGAGGTCGGGCTTGCCCATGATGACCCATGCCGTGGCGAGCGCGGATATCGTGCCCGCGCAGGCGGCTAGGTTCGTTGTCATCGCGACGCGTCCGATGGAGCCGATGCCCTGGGTGTAGGAGCCGGGGTTGAATCCGAACCATCCGATCCAGAGAAGGAAGACGCCGAGCGTGCCGAGGACGAGGGAGTGTCCGGGAATCGGATTCGCCTTGCCGTCGTGTCGGTACTTTCCGATGCGCGGGCCGAGCGCGATCGCGCC
>JAFRJH010000062.1 GCA_017432385.1 Kiritimatiellia bacterium | reverse complement strand
CGTCGTGACGGATACGATTCCGCTCCGCGCAGGGTTCGATCCGGCGAAGCTTCCGTTCAAGCTCACCCAGCTTTCCGACGTGCCGCTCATCGGCGAGGCGATCAGGCGCACCCACAACAACGAGTCCATCAACGATCTGTTCAACCACGAGTGAAGGTCGTAGTTGGTCTAGGAAATCCCGGCGCGCAGTACGCCAACACCCCGCATTCCGTCGGCTTTGAAGTCGTCGACAGGATTGCGGAGTCGTGCGGCGCCGCCTGGGAGGAGAAGCGCCAGTTCAAGTGCCTTATGGCGAAGGTCGCCTTCGCCGGGCAGCAGGCGCTTCTCGTCAAGCCCCAGACCTTCATGAACCTCTCCGGCGAGTCCGTCGCCCCTGTCGTCAAGTACCACAACGCGACCGCGGCGGACCTTGTCGTCGTCCAGGACGACATAGACCTCGCCGTCGGCAGGCTGCGCATCAGGAAGGCGGGGTCGTGCGGAGGGCACAACGGAATCCGCAGCATCATCGAGAGGCTCGGCACGCAGGCCTTCGTCCGGATCAAGATCGGCGTCGGCAAGGACCGCGCGAACGTGGTGGGGCACGTGCTCGGGAAGTTCGACCCCGATACGCGCAAGGTGATGGACGCCGTGGTGGCGGAGGCGGCGAAGGCCGCGGAGGCCGTGCTGTCCAAGGGGCCGGACGCGGCGATGAACGCCTACAACGGGTTCTGCGCGGCTACCGCCTGAGGGGTTCCGGCCTCGCGTTGAGATAGCCGGCGACCCCGGTCTCGTTCGTCGGGAACACGACGTCGAAGCCCTTGTCACGGAGAAGCATCCGGATGTTGGTGCGGGCTATCTTCATCGAATCGTACCTGACGAGGATCTTCTTCCCTCCGATGTCGCACTTTATCCCGTCGATGTCGATTCCCTCGCAGACGCGGCCCTTGCGGGGATCCTGCTTGTCGATGGTCACGAACGCCATCTTCACCTCGGCGGCGTTCTCCGGACCGAGGTTGGGGACGTCGACAGTGAATTCCCGGATGTCCTCGCGGCGGCACCCGGCGAGGGCGAGCGTAGCCATGGCGGCGGCAAAAAGCGCTTTCTTCATTTGAATGTGCTCACGTCCTTGTCGGGCCCGAACGGCGACAGCTCCCTGAGGCCCTTGATTACCGGCGGAAGCCTGTCGAGCACGTACTCGACCTCCTCCATCGTGCTGTAGCGGGAAAGCGAGAACCTGACCGATCCGTGCACGGCGATGAACGGGACGCCCATCGCGCGGATGACATGGCTCGGGTCAAGGGAGCCCGACGCGCACGCGGACCCCGTCGATATGCAGATGCCGAGGTCGCTCAGGCGGTACGCGATCGCCTCGCCTTCGATGTACTCGAAGCTCACGTTGAGCGTGTTGGGGAGCCTGTGGCCGCGGTCGCCGTTGACCCGCACGTTCGGGCACGAGGCGAGTATCCCGGACTCGAGCCTGTCGCGCAGGACGGTGAGCTTCGCCGCCTCGTCCGCCATTCCGAGCCTCGCGAGCTCGCAGGCCTTCGCGAGGCCGACGATGTACGGGACGTTCTCCGTCCCGGCGCGGCGCCCCATCTCCTGGTGGCCGCCGAGCATGAAGGGCTTCAGCTTGGTTCCCCTGCGGACATAGAGCAGGCCGACTCCCTTCGGCGCGTGGAACTTGTGTCCGCTCATCGAAAGCATGTCGACGGGCACCTTCGCCGTGTCGACGGGCGCCTTGCCCGCGACCTGGACGGCGTCCGTGTGGAACACGGCCCCGTGCTCCTTGCCTATCTCCGCGATCCTCTCGATGGGAAACAGCGTTCCTGTCTCGTTGTTCGCCCACATGACCGAGACGACGGCGCGCTTCGCGCCCTTGATCTCGTCCTCGAGCTGGCCGAGGTCTATCTGCCCGACATGGTCGACGGGGAGCTCCACTGTCTCGAAGCCCTGCGCCTTGAGGCGGCGGACGGGCTGCAGCACGGCTGGATGCTCGACGGCCGTGGTGATGATTTTCGTCCCCGCGCCGGAGAACTCGGCCGCGCCGCGGATCGCCGTGTTGTCGGATTCCGTCGCGCACGAGGTGAAGATCACCTCGTCGGGCGAGCAGTTGAGGAATCGCGCGACTTCCTCTCGCGCGCGGTCGAGGTGCTTCGCGACCTCGCCGCCGAAGGCGTGCATCGAGCTCGGGTTGCCGTAGAGCTCGCCGAAGAAGGGCGCCATCGCGTCCCTCACCTCCGGCGCCACCATCGTGGTCGCATTGTTGTCAAAATAAACGGTCTTCATGCTTGAATGCATATTATATCACATTCAGGGCCGGTCTGCCATTCGGGCGGTTGCATCATCAAGGATTCCAAATGATGCGCACGTCACGGCTTCGCCGCGCCGTGCGCATCATTTGTGTACGTGTTTTTATGCCGCCGCCCGAGGGTGAAGCCGTTTCCTGGTGCCGTCCGGCGTTTTTTTTGATAGAATATGCCTCAACCAACGTTTAAAGGAGAACAGATGGGCATTTTCAAGGCATACGACATCCGCGGCATCTACGGCACGGAGCTGACGGAGAGGGATTTCTACAGGATCGCGAGGGCCTACGCGCAGTTCTGCGGCTTTTCGGGCAAGGGGCGCGTCGTCGTCGCGCGCGACTGCCGCAAGTCGTCCGACTCGCTTTTCGAGGCGTTTTCGCAGGGCCTCGTCGACGAGGGCGTGGATGTCCTCGACATCGGCCTCGCGTCCACGCCGATGAGCTACTTCGCGAACGCGTCGCTCAAGGCGGACGGCAGCGTGATGATCACGGCGTCGCACAACACGAAGGAGTGGAACGGCTGCAAGCTCTGCAAGGCGAACGCCGTGCCGATCTCGGGCGCGACGGGCATCAAGGACATCGAGAAGATCGCCGCGTCGATCGACGCCCACGAGCCGCCGTTCGGCGCGGGCGAGGTTACGAAGGTCGACGTCTCGAAGGCGTACGGAGAGCACGTGAGGAAGTTCGCGCACCTGAAGCGTCCGCTCCACCTCGCGCTCGACTTCGCGAACGGCATGGGCATCGCCGAGTCGGTGGCGTTCGAGGGGTCGGACATCACATACGATTCGCTCTACGGCGAGTACGACGGCGACTTCCCGAACCACGACGCGAACCCGCTCCACCACGAGACGCTGAAGGACCTCCAGGCGCTCGTCCGCGCCAATCCCGGCAAGTACGCCTTCGGCGTCGCGTACGACGGCGACGCCGACCGCGCGGGCTTCATCGACGAGAAGGGCGAGATCATCCCGATGGACTTCGTGACGGCGCTCATATCGCAGGACCTGCTCGCGTCGAACCCGGGCGCGGCGTGCTTCTACGACCTCCGCTCCTCGAAGGTCTGCGAGGAGACGATCGCGGCGGCCGGCGGCAGGCCCATGATGTCGCGCGTGGGCCATTCGTTCATCAAGGAGCAGATGCGCCAGAACGACGCGATCTTCGCGGGCGAGCTCTCGGGCCACTACTACTTCAAGGCGAACTCGACGGCCGAATCGAGCTCGATGGCGACGTTCGCGCTCGCGAACATCGTCTCGGCGTCCGGGAAGCCGCTCTCGGAGCTCGTCGCCCCGCTCAGGAAGTACAGCCAGTCCGGCGAAATCAACACGAAGACCTCCACGCCCCCCGCGGAGATCCTCGCGAAGGTCAAGTCGCTCTACGCGGGGAAGGCGCGCGTCTTCGAGCTCGACGGCGTCTCCGTAGACGCGTGGGAGGCCGAGGGGTACTGGGCGAACGTCAGGATGTCCAACACCGAGCCGCTCGTCCGGCTCAATCTCGAGGGGAAGACCAGGGAGATCATGGAGGCAAGGCGCGATGAGTTTCTCGCGATCATCCGCGCTTAGCCGCGCGCTGGCCGCCGCCGCGCTCGCGGCCCTAGCCGGCTGTGGGGCGGGGGACGGCTCCGCCGAGTACTCGGCGGGCGAAAGGGCGTTCGAGTCCAGGGACTACAAGACCGCCGAGGCGGGCTTTTCCAAGTGCGCCGCCCTTGCTCCCGACAACGTGGACGCCCTGCTGATGCTCGTCCGGACCGAGCTCGCCCTGGGCAACATCGTCGCCGCGCGCGAGGCGTCCGCCCGCGCCGAGGAGCTTGCCGGCGACGAGCCGGACGTCATGGAGCTCGCGGCCCAGGCCGCGTTCCACGCGCAGGACTACGCGAAGGCGAAGTCCCTGTACGAGAGGCTCTCCGGCGATCCGAAGCTCGACGCCGGGGTCCGCTCCCGCGCGTGGTCCGGGCTGGGCGTCGTGGAGATGGCCGGGATGTCCGCCGCGTCGATCGGCGAGAGCCGCGACCGCGCGCTCACGGCGTTCCTCAGGGCGGTGAGGCTCGACGGGCGCAACGCCGCCGCGCGCTACCACCTAGGCCGGCTGTACCGCGACACGTTCGGCTACAGCGAGATGGCGGTCGACCAGTTCAGCCTCTATTCCCACCTTGCGCCGGCGTCCGACCAGCGCGTGCAGACCGTGGTCCGCAAGACGATCCCCGCCCTGCGCGAGCACGTGTCCCGCGCGGCGGCCCAGCGCAGGGGCGCCGACAGGCGCAACAGCGCCGCGAGCGCGGCGGCGCTCAAGAAGGCCGAGGACGCATGGAAGAAGGGCACCTTCAAGACGGCGAAGCTGCGCTACGCCGAGGCGTACGAGGCCGACGTCCTCAGCTACCCCGCGGCTCTGGGGCTTGCCAGGTCGTGGGAGAAGACGGACTCCTCCCGCGCGGGCCTCGCGGAGGCCCTGAAGTACTACAAGGACGCCACGTCGCTCCGTCCGAGCGACCGCGCGACGCTCATGAAGGTCGGCGAACTCGCGACGAAGCTGGGCAGCGGCGCCAGCGCCGTCGAGGCGTATTCCCGCGCCGTCGCGGCGGCCCCGAACGACATTTCCGCGATCGACGCGCTCATCCGCGCCCTGGGCAGGGCCGGGAACCGCGGTTCGGCCGCGGTCTACCAGCGGTACCGCGACTTCGTCGCCTCGCAGAAGCGGTAGATGGAGCTCCTGCCGGCAGACTACGTGGTTCTCTGCGTCGCCCTCGCGTCCGCCGTCACGGGGCTTTTCCGCGGGCTCTCCGGCATGCTCGCGTTCTGCTCGGCGCTCGTCCTCGCCGCGTTCGCATCGGTCGTGTTCTGGCATGCGTCCCCGGCGTGGATCCCGTCGGAGTGGCTTCGCGTCGTCGCGGTTGTCGCCGTCGCGCTCGTCTCGTTCGGGCTCGTCCGCGTTGTCGTGAAGAAGTCGGTCAACAGGCTTCTTTCGCAGCCTTCCGACGCCATCTTCGGGTTCGTGTGCGGCGTCGCCACGGCCGCGCTCCTCGTCGGCGTGTGGGCGCACTGCGGAGTCTGGACCGAGTATTCCGCGATTGCGTCGGAGGTTGCGCGCCATGTCCGGTGAGGAGCTTCTGGCCGAGGCCGGTAAATTCAGGAAGAATCTTCTGAACTTCTTCTGGCGCCAGGGCGTTTCACTCTCCGAAGGCGAGGATCTCGTCCAGGAGACTCTGCTCCGGCTCTGGAAGTACAGGGACCAGTACGAGCCTACGGCGAAGCTGACGACGTTCCTCTTCCTGCTGGCGCGCCAGACGTGGCTCGACGCGCTGCGGTCGAGGACGCGGCGCGAGCGCCGCGAGGAGCGCT
>JAFRJH010000061.1 GCA_017432385.1 Kiritimatiellia bacterium | reverse complement strand
GCAGATCCCGCGGCGGCCAGGGAGGCGTACGACTGGCTTGTCAAGGCCAAGGCGGCGGGCTGCCGCAACGAGGACCTCGACGCCTGGATACGCAAGGCGTCCCGTTCGCGCTGACCCGGCGGGGAGGCCCGCTGCGCGTCATCTTGCGGCGGGGATCGCGCCGAGGGGAAGGGTGCCGTCGCGGGAGCACTCCTTTGCCGCGAACCTGAAGTTCCGCAGCGCTCCGAGACTGTGCCGGAGGCGGAGGGACAGGGTCAGCGGCTCGTCGGCGAGTTCGGGCGGAAGCCTGAAGCTGTCCTTCAGGCCGAACCTGCCCGGCAGCCATGAGCCCGGGTCTGCGGAGGCCGCGTGCGCCATGCGTTCGCGCCCAGACGAGTCGCTCACGACGAACTCCGCCGTGTACGGCAGGTGGATCCTCGCCACGCCGCGGTTCTCGCCCACGATGCCTGCCGTGACGACGTCGCCTTTGCGCATCACCCTCGCCTTCCTTGGCACAAGCCGCGCGCCGGCGTAGAGGTCGAGTTTCTTCAGCTGCGCGAACAGCTCGGGATCGGAGGCCTTGAGCTCCCATGGTGAGAAGGGGATCGTGTTGACGACGCTGACGTGGTTTGTGAGCATCCAGTCGATCGAGTACGGGACGTCCCAGCCCCGCTTGACCATGTCGGTGGCGTGTCCGAAGAACTCGAACCACATCGGGCGCTCCTTCCAGATGTCGGCCATTCTCGGGATTGCGTCGTAAGGCGGCGTGCCGATCCAGCGCGAGAAGTGGAAGGGCGAGCCGACGCCGTCGCGGCGGAGTCCGACGCGCGAGGGCCCGTTTTCGCCGATCGCGTACTTGAGCGTCTCCCAGTCGTCCGTCATGAACACGAGCGGAGTCTTCTTGAAGTTGTCGAGGTACCAGTCCGCATACTGCCTGCGTATCTCGGGAGGATAGACCAGCGCCTTGGTGCGCGGACGCTGGGCGGGCGGCACGGCGGTCATGTACCGGTTGGTGTCCGGAGGAAGCCCGTGGCAGTGCCACTCCCCCCAGTGTCCGTAGCTTCCGATGTCTATTCCGGCTATGAGCGGGTTGCCGTCGTAGCGCTTCGCGAGCGCGGCGATGAAGCGTCTGTGCGCCTTCATGAAGACCGGGTCGTCGAAATGCGGCGAGACCTGGGTCACCCTGCTCGTGACGCCGCCTTCGACGAGCTCCACGTCGATCTTGTCGCCTTTCGCGCCCTTGTCGTAGACCCACTGCGGCGTCTGGGGGGTCTTCGTCATTATGCAGGCGCACATGATGCGGAAGGAGAGCGGCAGCCTCAGTCCGCGCGCGACGGCGAGCAGGCCGTCGAGACTGCTCCAGTCGTATTTTCCCTCTTGGGGCTCGAGACGGGCCCAGGACGTCCTGTAGTATATCTGGCCGTAGTTGACGTCCGGATCGTTCCTGACGAACTGCCACTTGGTGCCCGAGGACCAGCCTTGTCCCGGGTTCTGGATGACTCCGGTGTCTTCTGTGAAGGCGATGTCGCCCTCCGCGGCCCGGGCCGTCGCCGAATATGCGGCCGCAGCGGCGGCCACCGTAGCTAGAAGCAGTCCCTTCACGAGGTCCTCCTTGGTTTGTTTCGTGTATCATACACTATTCCCGCTCGCGAAGTCAAAGCCAAACCGCCGCCGTTTTGGTATAATACGCGCATGAAGTTCGAAGACAACCTCAAGAAGCTGCAGGAGCTGGTGGCCGGCATGGAGTCCGGCGACATGAAGCTGGACGACATGATCAAGGCGTTCGAGGAGGGCTCGAAGCTCGTGGATGCCTGCCGTCGCGACCTCGAGTCGATACGGCTCAAGATAGAGAAGGTCACGTCCGCGGGCGCAGAGCCCGTCGCGATAGTGAAGAACGCGTCGGGGGAGGACGACATAGCCCTCTAGCATCGCAGGCAGAACGGTTTTCCAGCACGCAGGACAGTTTTCCAACACGTCAGAATTCCATGAGCAAACACATATACGTCCAGGCGCAGGCCGACCACATCGCGTCCCTTGCGAAGGCGGCGCCGATATCCGCGATCGAGGAGCTTGTCTGGAACGCCCTCGACGCGGACGCGCGCCAGGTCCAGGTCGATCTCATAACCAACGCGCTCGGTGCCGTCGAGGCCGTCAGGATATCCGACGACGGAACGGGCATCGACGTCCTCAAGGCTGACTCCACCTTCGGCTCGCTGGGCGGGAGCTGGAAGCGTCTCGGGACCGAGACGCCGGGCGCGCGCCGCCGTCTGCACGGGCGCCACGGGCGCGGCAGGTTCAAGGCGTTCGCGCTAGGCGACCGCGTCGAGTGGCGGACCACCATGCGCGCGGCGGGCGGGGAGCTACTCTCCTACGTCATATCCGGCGAGGCGTCGTCCCCCGGCGTCTTCGAGGTCGACTCCGCTCCTCAGCCGGGCCCCGGCACGGGGACCGAGGTCTACGTCTCCAACGCGCGGGTGAACTGCGACTCGCTCCTCAACGCGACCGAGACGGTGCAGACGCTCGCGGCGAGGTTCGCGCTGTACCTCAAGAGCTATCCCGACGTCCGCATCTACTTCAACGGCCTCCCCGTGACGCCGGTCATCGTGCAGAAGGTGACGACGGGCTACAAGCTCTCGCTCGAGAACGGTGCCGAGGCGAAGCTCGAGGTGATCGAGTGGAAGCGCAAGTTCGTGGGGGCGGGGCGACTGGTCTTCGCAGGACCCGACGGATTCCAGCTCCACGAGCAGCCGGCGCTCGTCCGCTCCGGCGGAATCCCGTTCACCGCCTACCTCGTCTCGCAGCGTTTTCCGGCGCTCAACGCCGAGAACGCGCTCGTCATGGACGAGCTCAACCCCGAGGTGAGGATGTACCTCGACGAGGCCAGGAAGGTGCTCAAGGCGCACTTCCTCACGCGCGCCGAGGAGGTGGACCCCGACTTCGTGCGCGAGTGGGAGGAGCGCATCGAGTCGATGACGGACCGCGACCGCAGGCTGGTGCTGGACATGCTCAAGAAGTCTCTGAAGGGGAAGAAGGCGAAATGAGCTTCATCGGTGCGGAGAAGGAATTCGGCGAAGCCGGTGTCGTGCTTTTCGGAGCGCCCTACGACTCGACGACGAGCTTCCGTCCGGGGACGCGGTTCGGGCCGTCCGCGATGCGCACGGAGTCTTTCGGCATCGAGACCTATTCGCCGTACCAGGACCGCGACCTCGAGTCCGACGCGAACGTCCACGACGCGGGCGACCTGGAGCTTCCGTTCGGCGCGCCGGACCGCGCTCTCGACATGATCGAGGCAAGGGCCTCGGAGATACTCGACGCCGGCAAGGTCCCGTTCCTCCTCGGCGGCGAGCACCTCGTCACGCTCGGAGCCGTCCGCGCCGCGGCGAAGCGCCATCCCGGGCTCCGGATCGTCCACTTCGACGCGCACGCAGACCTCCGCGAGGACTACCTGGGTGTCCGTCTCTCCCATGCGTGCGTCCTCAGGCGCTGCCACGACATTCTCGGCGACGGACGCATCTGGCAGTTCGGCATCCGTTCGGGAACCCGCGACGAGTTCTCCTTCATGAAGGCCGGGCATGTGACGACGGAGCCGTTCTCGGCGAAGACGCTCCCTTCGCTTTCGTTTCCCGCTGGGACGCCGGTCTACCTCACGGTCGATCTCGATGTGCTGGATCCGTCGGAGTTTCCCGGCACCGGCACGCAGGAGGCGGGCGGCCTGCGGTTCGGCGAGCTCCTGGACTCGCTGATGGACGTTCTGGCCCGTTTCAACGTCGTCGCGCTGGACAACGTCGAGCTTTCCCCTGCCCTGGACCCCTCGGGGCGCTCCACCGCCCTCGCCTGCAAGCTCCTCCGCGAGGAGCTCCTGGCGCTCGGCCACTGATCACTGCACCAAAAGCAAGAAAGGAAACGAGACATGGCGAAGAAAGTCCTTCTCATCGGAGCCGGCGGAGTGGCCGGCGTGGCGGCCGCAAAGATGGCCCGCAACCCCGGGACGTTCGGTGAGCTGCTGATCGCCTCGCGCACGGAATCGCGCTGCAAGGCCATCAAGGCCGACATTGAGTCCAGGCCATGGTTTGCCGAGAAGGGCGTGTCGACGAAGATCACCACGGCGCAGATCGACGCGATGGACACGCCTCGCCTCGTCAAGCTCATCCGCGAGTTCAGGCCCGACATCGTCATGAACATCGCGCTTCCCTACCAGGACCTCGCGATCATGGACGCGTGCCTCGAGGCCGGCGTGTCCTACCTCGACACGGCGAACTACGAGCCGCCGGACGAGGCGCACTTCGAGTATTCCTGGCAGTGGGCGTACCGCGAGCGGTTCGAGAAGGCGGGGCTTACGGCGATCCTCGGGTGCGGATTCGACCCCGGCGTCACGCAGGTGTTCTCCGCCTACGCGCAGAAGCACTACTTCGACACGATCGAGACCCTCGACATCCTCGACTGCAACGGCGGCGACCACGGCTATCCGTTCGCGACGAACTTCAACCCCGAGATCAACATCCGCGAGGTGGCGGCGAAGGGAAGCTACTGGGTCGCAGACCCGAAGGACGACAAGCCGGAGGTCGCGGTCGAGAACAAGAAGGCGTTCGACAAGGGCTGGTGGGTCGAGACGGCGCCGATGGCGATCAAGCGCGAGTACGTCTTCGACCAGGTCGGGAAGAAGGACATGTACCTCCTCCACCACGAGGAGCTCGAGTCGCTCGGCTGCAACCTGAAGGGCATAAGGCGCATCCGCTTCTTCATGACGTTCGGCCAGAGCTACCTCACGCACCTCAAGTGCCTCGAGAACGTCGGCATGACGCGCATCGACCCGGTCGACTTCAAGGGGCAGAAGATCGTCCCGATCGAGTTCCTCAAGGCGCTTCTGCCCGACCCCGCGACGCTTGGCCCGCGCACAAAGGGCAAGACGAACATCGGCTGCATTTTCCACGGCGAGAAGGACGGCAAGCCGGTCGACTACTACGTGTACAACGTCTGCGACCACCAGGAGTGCTATGCCGAGGTCGGTTCGCAGGCGATCAGCTACACGACGGGCGTCCCGGCGATGATCGGCGCGAAGATGTTCCTCGAGGGCAAGTGGACGACGAATGGCGTCCACACGTGCGAGGAGTTCGACCCCGACCCGTTCATGGCCGAACTCAACGTCCAGGGACTTCCCTGGAAGGAGAGCTTCGACCCCGTGAAGGTCGGCTGATCCGCAGACGGCTCCGTATAGGGCGCGAACCGTCGGACCGTATGGAAAACCGTCCGCGGTTGTGCTATAATATACCTCAATTTCGATTTCACAAGGAGAAAATGCGATGAAGCTCGAAGAACTCAAGGGCAAGACCGTCGGCGTGTGCGTTTCCGGCGGACTCGATTCGAAGACAATCTGCTGCGTCCTCAAGGACGCCGGCGTCAAGGTGAAGGCGTTTTCGGCGAACGTCGGCCAGCCGGACGAGAAGGACATCAACGACATCAAGAGGAAGATGGCGCCGACCGGCGTCAAGACGACGATAGTCGACGTAACGAAGGAGATGGCGGACATCTGCTTCGAGACGGTCAAGTGCCAGGCGATGTACGACGGCGGATACTGGAACTCGACGGGCATCGCGCGCGCCGTGACGGTGCAGAAGCTCCTTCCGGCGATGAAGAAGGCGGGCTGCGTCGCGCTTGTCCACGGTGCGACCGGCCGCGGCAACGACCAGATGCGCTTCGAGCGCTACACCAACGTCATGGACCCGAAGTTCGGCGTCTACGCCCCCTGGCGCGACGCGGACCTCCTCAAGCGCTTCCCCGGCCGCACCCAGATGGTCGAGTTCCTCGCCAAGCGCGGCATCGTCGCGTTCGTCGGCACGAAGAAGAAGTACTCGACCGACGCCAACCTCGCCGGTCTCTCCCACGAGGCGGAGGACCTCGAGTCGATGGAGACGTCGATGCGCATCGTGAAGCCCACGATGGGCGTGTGGCCCGAGCAGGCGCCAGACAAGGTGGAGAAGATCTCGCTGAAGTTCGAGAAGGGCCGCTGCGTTGCCGTCAATGGAAAGAAGATGTCCCCCCTCAAGGTGATGCTTCTCGCCAACAAGATCGGCGGCCGCAACGGCATCGGCATGAAGCACGCGCTTGAGAACCGCATCATCGGCACGAAGAGCCGCGGCGTCTACGAGGCCCCTGGAATGGAGGTCCTCTCCTGGGGCCTCAAGTACATCTACGAGGGCATCATGGACCGCCGCTCGACCAAGATGTTCCAGGAGCTCTCCAAGTTCGTCGCCGACCAGATATACGATGGACGCTGGTTCGACCCGGCGACCCAGGCCGCGCGCGCCGCGATCCAGGTCTGGGCCGACAAGGCGACCGCCGAGGTCACGCTCGGGCTCTACAAGGGCAACATCTTCTTCGAGTCCCTCAAGGGCCTCAAGGCGACGATCTACAACGAGGCCGACAGCTTCATGGAGGCGTCCAACGGACTCAATCCGCACAGCTCCCAGGGCTTCGCCGAGATTCAGTCCGTCGAGGCGAAGATGCTCGCCAAGGCCGGGCAGATCAGGATTGGTTGACCATGGCTGAAGAGAAGAAGGAAAAAGCCGAAAAGGCTGCCGAGGCGCCCGTCTCCCCTGAAAAGCCGGTTCCGCCCGCCGAACCCGAGGCGGAACGCAACGCAGAGCCCGAACCCGCGAAGCCGGCGGAGCCCGACTGGAAGGACCAGTACGCGCGGCTCCTGGCGGATTTCGACAACTACAAGAAGCGTGCCGCCCGCGACCGCGAGGACTCGTACCGCTTCGCCGAGGCGGACATCCTCGGCGACGTGCTGCCGGCCGTGGACAACCTCCAGCTGGCGCTCGCCAACGCCTCCGACAACAAGGACGACCCGTTCGTGAAGGGCGTCCGGCTCGTCTACGAGAATCTTCTCAAGTCGCTCAAGGACCACGGCGCCGAGCCGTTCGACTCCGTCGGCAAGGAGCTCGATACGGAGAAGATGGAGGCAATAGCGACGCTTCCCTCCGCCGATATCGAGGAGGGAAGGGTCTCGATCGAGTCGAAGAAGGGCTGGATGCTGAAGGGCAAGGTGCTCAGGGCGGCCCAGGTCGTGGTTTCCGCCGGCAGTCCGGCAGAAAAGAAGAGTGAATAGTTATGGCGGAAAAGCGTGACTATTACGAGGTGCTTGGAGTCGCGAAGACGGCGACGACGGACGAGATAAAGTCCGCCTACCGCAAGCTCGCCATGAAGTACCATCCCGACCGCAACCCTGGCGACAAGGCGGCTGAGGAGAAGTTCAAGGAGGCGGCCGAGGCGTACGACGTCCTGCACGATCCCGAGAAGCGCCAGCGCTACGACCAGTTCGGCCATGCCGGGTTCAGCGGCGGACAGGGCGGATTCGGCGGCTACGGCGCGGGCGGGATGAGCATGGACGACATCTTCGCCGCGTTCGGAGACCTCTTCGGCGGGCGCATGCACGGAGGCGGCGGATTCGGCGGATTCGAGGAGTTCTTCGCTGGAGGACATCGCCAGGCCGACCCCACCGGGCCGCAGCGCGGCGATGACATGACCTTCCGGCTCGACATCGATTTCGACGAGGCGATCTTCGGAAGCGAGCGCACCATCGACATCACTCTGCCCGCGCAGTGCTCCGACTGCGGCGGCACGGGTGCGGCGGCCGGTTCGAAGCGCGTCACGTGCAAGACGTGCGGCGGACGCGGTGTCGTTGTCGGCGGCAGCGGATTCTTCCAGGTGCGCCAGACGTGCCCAACCTGCGGCGGAGAGGGCTCTGTCATCGAGAAGCCGTGCCGCAAGTGCCGCGGCACCGGGCACGTCTCGGCCCCGCAGCACATTTCCCTCAAGATTCCGGCCGGCGTGGACGATGGATCGCGCCTGCGCCTTGCGGGCAAGGGCGGCGGCGGACTCCGCGGCGGACCGAACGGCGACCTGTATGTGCAGATCGCCGTGAAGAAGAGCGATCTTTTCGAGCGGGAGGGACAGGAGCTCGGCGTGGACGTGCCGGTTTCGCCTGTCCTCGCGGCGCTCGGCGGCGAGGTCGAGGTTCCGACGCCCGAGGGCGCGGCGCGGCTCAAGATCCCGGCGGGTACGCCCAACGGCAAGCTCTTCCGGCTGCGTGGCAAGGGAGTTCCGTCGCTCCGCGGCGGCTCGCCCGGCGACCTCACCGCGCGCATCGTGTTCGAGGTTCCGGCGAACCTGGACAGGAAGCAGCGCGAGGCGCTTGAGAATTTCCAGAAGCTCGTCTCTCCGGGCACCTTCCCGGAGCAGAGCCGGTTCGCGCAGAAGTCGCGGATATTCTTCTCCCACAGGGAGAAGCTGTCCGGGCGGAAGTGACGCATGCACCTGTGGTGGACTGGCAGACACGCGGGAGTTAGGTTCCCGTGCCGCAAGGCGTAAGGGTTCAAGTCCCTTCAGGTGCACCAACCGGACGGCGCCGGTGTAGGAAAATGAAAGGAGATGCTCGTATGAACATTCGTATGGTGTTTGCGTCGTTCGCACTTGTCGCTGCCATGGCGGCGCGCGCCGAGAGGGCTGAGCTCGTCTGGACGCTGGAGGACGGCTCGAAGTCGACCGAGTCCGTCGAGATGTCCGAGGCGGATGGCTCGTATAAGCTGCGTCTCGCCAGGGAGGCAATCGTCGCGAAGGGCGCGAAGTTCCTCTCCGTCACTCCGTCGTTCGCGAGGGCGAAGAAGGGCGATGCCGGATTCTGGTTTTCCCCCTACGGCCAGTACGGCGAGTGGGACTGCGACAGCGGCTCCTACGTCGCCGCGAACGAGAGCATGAACATGCCTATGTACGGATGGAAGACGCCCCGCGGCGCTTTCCTCGCCGTCATAACGTCGCTGAAGTGCTATCCGCGCCTGGCCGTCCGCGCCGAGAAAGGCGAGTACGCCGTCTCGTGCGAGCTCACGGACATGCTCTGCCGCCGTCCTTACGAGGACCTTGAGATCGTCTTCAGGCGCTATCCGGCCGATGCCACGTACGTCGATCTCGCGCGGGGATACCGCGAATACCAGCTCGGGCGCGGGGCGGTGAAGCCTCTCAGGGAGCGCGTAAGGGACAACCCCGTTCTGAAGCAGGCCGTGGAGTCTCCCGAGATACGCATCCGCCAGGGTTGGAAGCCCGTGCCGAGCCCTGTGTCGTTCCAGTGCCCGGAGAACGAGCCCGAGATGAAGTCTGTCGTCACCTTCGACCGCGTGAGGGACATCGTCCGCGAACTGAAGGCTCAGGGCGTGCCTGGCGCGGAGCTCTGCCTTGTCGGATGGAACGTCGGCGGGCATGACGGACGATATCCGCAGGTGTTCCCGGTCGAGCCGCGGCTTGGCGGGCAGGCTAAGCTATGCGAGGCGATAAAGGCGACGCTCGACGCGGGATATCTCATCGTGCCCCACGGCAACTTCCGCGACTGCTACACCGTCGCCGACACCTGGGACGGCGACATTGTCGTGAAGGACGAGAACGGCGAGATCAAACCCGACCGCGGGGGCAAGCTCCGCTGGGGCGGCGGTCTCCCGTTCGTCCTCTGTCCGCAGCGGGCCTACGAGAAGTACTGCTTCAGGGACATGCCGCGCATCGCGGCGCTCGGGTTCAAGGGGATGGGCTACTTCGACGTGGTTTCGATCCTGCACGCGACGGAGTGCCTCGATCCGCGCCATCCCTGCTCCTGCGCGAAGGGCGCCGAGTTCTGGGGCAAGTGCGCCGAGATATCAAAGCGCGAGTTCGGCGGGTTCGCAAGCGAAGGCAGTGTGGACCACTTCGCCGGATCGCTTGACTCCGTGCTCTACGCCTCCTTCGCCGATCCCCGCAACATCGCCGCCGCGTATGCGAAGGGCCGCTCCCTCGCCAAGCGCCACATTCCGGTCTTCCAGATAGCCTACAACGGCATAATCGTGCAGAATCCGTTCACGTTCACGGTGAACTTCACGGCCCAGCCCCGCTACGCGCAGCTCAAACTCCTGGAGTACGGCGGCAGGCCAAACTTCTACTTCTATTCGAAGTTCGTTTCCGACGGCACCGACTGGATGGGCAAGAACGATCTTGGATGCGGCACCGAGGAGCAGCTCAAGTGGTCCGTCTCCCGCATAAAGGAGGGTGCCGACATCTACGAAAGGCTCAAGCACCTCCAGTATGAGTTTGTCGAGAACCACGAGGCGATTGCCGAAGGCGTTTTCCGCACGACCTGGGCGAACGGAGACAAGATCGTCGTAAACTACAACGACAGTCCCGTGAAGGCGGATGGCGTCGGAATCGGCGCAATGGACTACGCGTTTATTCCGGCAGCACGAAAATAAGCACGAGATTCGTGAGGTTGAAGAGGAAGTGGTTCAGGATCGCGCACCACAGGCTTCCCGTTCTCCTGTAGAGCCAGCACTGCGCCAGCCCGAAGAAGAACAGCGCCAGGAAGGCCGAGTCCGGAAATGGCTGGGCTATGTAGTGCGCCGCCGAGAAGAGCGCCGACAGGAAAACCCACCATGCCGGATGCCTGAGCCAGCGAGTCGGAAGACGGAAGATCGATTCCTCTATCGCCGGCAGGATCACGAGCACCTGCGCTAGAACGTATACGCAGTTGAGGAAGTGCTTCGGCGACACGAATGCGTCCTGGACCCACTGGCGGACAATGTCGATGTTCTTCTGGTCCGGCAGGTCGACGCCGAAGATTTTTGCACCCCACTGCGTAGCGAAGCACAGTCCAATGGTCGCTGCCGTGATCACCGGCCATGCCTTGAGCGTGAACTTGAGCCTGTTGTTCATTTGCGGCGTATTATATCATAATCGTGTGCCGCATGAGGAGAGCAGCCGGCGATCCCGGGATGGTTCTTTCCGCCGAGATGGCGTGAGGATGTGTGGATTTGATATAATACCCCCGTAAACAACAGGAGTCGGATATGAAACTCTCGAAGAAAAGCCAGGCCCGGCAGAGGGCGATAGCGAAGATGGTCGCGTCGGGAAAGGCGCTCGGCGGACTCCTCGCCGGTCTCGCGGCTACGGCTATCGTCGGCTGCCGTGACAATTCCCCGGCAACGCCAATGGGCGATGTCCCCTGCCCGCCGCAGGAGCAGAAGCCGAACTCCGGCAACGAGAAGCACGGCAGGAATCCGGCCGTGCGCGGCAAATGCATCGTCGAGCCGGAGAAGCCGAACGAGGCGAACGAAAAGAGCGAAGACTTCATAACTGTCGGTGATATATAATAATGCCCGAGCCGAAGCCCAGCGCCAAGAACGAAAAAGAGTCCAGGTTCGAGGTGGACGGGTATATTGGTAGTTCCGACGTATGACGCGTTTCCCGCACCACATGACGCTGGAACTGACGGCGAAGTGCAACTTCCGCTGTCCCTACTGCTACTGCGTCTGGCATGAGCACCCCGAGCTTGCGAAGCCGGAACTCGACTCCGCCGGATGGAAGCGCATCCTCGACAAGTGCGCTGCGGACGGAGTAGACGAAATTCTCTTCACCGGCGGAGAGACGCTCCTCAGGACAGACCTTTTCGGGATAATCGACTACGCGCGGCATGCAATGCCCGAGGCACGTCTTTCGCTCTTCACGAACGCGAGCCGTCTTGACGAAAGATTGCTGCGCAAGTTCAAGCGGCGCCGCGTCCATCTCGCCACGTCGCTCCAGGGACTTCGCACCTACGCCGAGATGACGGGGACGCGGCGCAGCTTCCGGCGGCTCCTCACGGTCGTGGCGCGCGCGGCCGAGCTAAAGTGGCCGATCGCGGTCTCGATCACCGTCACGCGCGCGAACATGTCCGAGACCTCCGACATCTTCACCGCCGCCGCGCTTTCGGGGGCGAAGTCGATACAGCTCGGACCCATGATGGCCGGCGGACGCGCACGGACGCGTCCGGACCTCATGATCACGCACGACGAGTGGGAGTCGGTGAAGGATCGCATCCGCGCGCTTCCGGACGGACGCGTCCCCTATACGTTCTGCGACGAGTTCATCTGCGAATGCCGCACGGACCTTCCGGACGCATTGCGCGAAAAATGGCGCGACCCGAACCACAAGCCGTGTCCGGCAGGCAGGGATTTCGGCACAATCGGCCCAACTGGCCGCTACCGACCCTGCCTCCACGCGCTGTGACTCAACCTTGGCACGGTCGGTACTAGCAAGCTCGCCCGGCTTCGTGCGCATCATCCGCCATCGTGGCCTCGCGAGGGAGAATAAAGCCGCGCATGTCGCGTGAGATATACAATAGTATAGAATCTATTTTCTGGTATAGATGCTTAATTGCGTGACGGGCTGTATATGTCATTTCTGCGTCTGGCACGGTTTCTGCTAATATTGAAATGTCGCCGATGGTCGCTCGTGGGAGCAGCGGTCTCCGAAACCAGTAGTGCTGGTTCGACTCCGGCCCTCGGCGACGCTGAAAATTGGAAACCGAAAGGGAGGTAAAGATGAAGAAGATGGTTACGATAGCGCGCGCGCTCAAGGAGAAGAACCGCGTGGCGGGGCGTCTCGCGAAGGCGCGGCAGCTTGTTGGAGCCGAGAACTCGAACGAGAAGAAGATTCCGCGAAGGGTTGACGTTGTGTCTGTTCGTGACGAGGCGAGGGTGCTTGCGGAACGGCTGATTGCGATAAAGACCGCAATCGCGGTTGCGAACGAGCCGATTGTCGGAAAGATAATCGAGCTGGACGAGGTGAAGTCGGCGATTTCCTGGCTAAACGGGCTGAATGTCCGTGAAGGCGTGTTCGAGGAGGCGAACTATGGAG
>JAFRJH010000060.1 GCA_017432385.1 Kiritimatiellia bacterium | reverse complement strand
GCGGTCCTGAACCTGCTGCATCCGGTGTACAGGGCACGCAGAGCCCGACATTCTGCCGGTCCTCAGCGAACTCATGTCGAACTCGGAGAAGCGCGGGTGGTCTAGCATCGCGATAGACATCGTCGGCACGCCGTACGTCGCCGTGCACTTCTCGCGCTCGATGGACGTCATCACCTGCACGGGGTCGAACTTCTCGAGGAACACCATGGTCGCGCCGTGGTTGACGCAGCTCATGACGCCGAGGACGCACCCGAAGCAGTGGAAAAGCGGCACCGGTATGCATACGCGGTCGCGGCAGGAGAGGTTCTGGCACGCGCCGATCCAGAACCCGTCGTTCGCGATGTTGCGGTGGGTGAGCTGGACGCCCTTCGGGAATCCCGTCGTGCCGCTCGTGTACTGCATGTTCACCACGTCGTTGACCTCGACGGTCGCCTGGCGCGCCAGATACTCGTCCTGCGTCACCTCGCACGCGAGGGACTTCACCTCGTTCAGCGAGAACATGCCGCGGTACTTCTCGCCGCCAAGGAAGAAGACGCGCTTCAGGTGCGGGTAGCGGGCGGACTTCAGCTCGCCGCGCGGGCACTCCCTCAGCTCGGGGATGAGCTTGTTTATGACCTCTATGTAGTCGCAGTCGCGGTAGCCGTTGATGACGAAGAGGTTCTCGGTCTCGGACTGCGAGAGCGCGAAGTCGATCTCGTGCTCCTTGTAGTTGATGTTCAGCGGCAGCAGTATCGCGCCGATCTTCGCCGTCGCGAACATGAGGACCACCCAGTGCGGCACGTTCGTAGCCCAGAGCGCGACCTTCTCGCCGCGCTTCACGCCGAGAGCCATAAGGCCCTTCGCGACGTAGTCGACCTCCTCGGAGAACTCGAACCACGTGAGGCGGTAGTCGCGGTCGGCGTAGACGACCGCGTCGTTCTCGCCGCAGCGCGCGACCGTCTGGTCGAGGAGCTGCCCGAGCGTGTACTCGCGCGTAATCGGCAGGTTGTGCCACGGCACCCCCGTCGAGACGCTCTGGATGAACGGCGCCTTCGAAGGCGCGGTTCCGAACGGATCTGTCAGCTTGAACATGTCATTCCCCTTTCCCCGTTCCGTCAGAACGGCATGAACACGACGCCGTAGATCGACGCGGGCCTGCCGCCGAGCGCGCGCAGCCCGTGCTTCACGCAGGCGTTGTAGTACGCGGTGTCTCCCGCCCTCAGGACGGTCCTGTCCGGCCCATAGGCAAGCTCCACCTCGCCGTCGATGCAGATGATGAGCTCCTCGCCCTCGTGGCTGGAGACGGCGTCCACGCCGTCCGCCTCGAACTCGATGCGGAACGGGTCCATGTGGCGGTCGGGCTTGCCGAGCGCGAGCGAGTGGCTCGCGTAGCCGAGGGTGTTGACCCCCTCGCCGGCGACCTTGCTCGCCGCGATGTCCGACGCGCGCGTGATTATTGGATCCGGCTTGAACTGGTCGTCCATGAACGTGCCGAGACGCTGCCCGAGCGCCCTCGCCAAGCGCGTGAGGACGCCGAGCGCGGGAAGCACCTCCCCCTTCTCGATGGCGTTCACCACGTTCGCGTCGAGCCCCGACTTCGCCGCGAGGTCGGCTACGCCCCACTGGCGCGCCTCGCGGTAGCGGCGTATCCTCTCGCCGACCTTGCCCGATTCCTGTGCTGTCTTCCTGTCCTTGCCCATGTCCTGAACCCTCCAGGGACCTCTCCTGCCTTTCCTTTCATTCGGCGGAAGTCCCGTTTTCCAATGCATACGAATCATGTTCCGGGGCGGCAGAAGCAAAGCGGACCGCCCCGCCGGGTGATCCGCTTTGTTGAGGGTGCATTTGAGCCGTTTCCATGCATCAGGCATCTTTCGGCTCAGCGGATCCGCACCCGCTAAGTCCGAGAATAAGTCGGAAAAATGTATATCTGCCGTGCATAGTTGTGGATTATATCATATTTTCCCGCGCCGTTGCGTTGCAAAATGAAACAATTTTGACCAGGAGGGCAGCGGGCTTTGCGGACGTTCAGTCGTGCCTCCACCGCCGGTGCGACCAGAGGTACTGCTCGGGATACCGCCGGATCGCCTCCGAAAGGCGGTCGTTGAGAAGCTGCGTCGCCGCAACGCGGTCCGCGTCCTTCGCGAACCTGAGCGGCGCGCCGCCGACGAGCCGATAGCGGTACGGCGCGACACGGACGAACGAGCCGACGACGATCGGGTGCCCGTAGCGCATCGCGAGGCGCGTCGCGCTCGTGAAGGTCTTCGCCGGACGCCCGAGAAAGCTCAGCATGGCGCCCTTGGAGGCGTGCTGGTCCATGAGAATCGTCATGGCGGCCTTCGTCTCAGTCCACTGCCGCAGGATGTCCGGCGTGAAGCCGTGGTTCTTGTCGATTACCGTGACCGGCCCGCGGAAATGGTACTTCTTCATCAGCCGCGCCACGAATCGGTTGTTCATGACCCGCGCGATGGCGATCATCGGACGGGCGAAGGAGAGGATGTTCGTCGCCGCCTCCCATACCCCGTGGTGGGCGCTGACAAGCAGAATCGGCGTGTCCGGCGCGTCCAGGAGGAGCCTCGCGGCCTCAGGATCGGCCTCGGAGAGGTCGAGATGCTCGCGCCAGCTCTCCTTCTTCACGACGCCGGGGACGAACAGTGCCTCCGCTATGTGCCCGGCGAGGTGGCGCCACGCCTTCTTCGCGATGCGCCCCGCCTCCTTCGCGTCGGACGTGATCCCGCACTTGACGATGTTGTCGACGGATATCCGCCGCCTGCGGAAGAAAAAAGGCCACAGGCACGCGGCGAACCACGAGCCGATGTCGTATGCGTGCTTCTGTATGAAGTTCATGAGGAGGCTACAGCCCTACCGCGCGGCG
>JAFRJH010000059.1 GCA_017432385.1 Kiritimatiellia bacterium | reverse complement strand
CTGAAACGATCCGCGATCGCGACACAGCCATCGGCGGGAGCGGGAGTCGTCTTTATTTCCGTCTTCTTAATCTTCATGTTTGTGATTATAGCATGAACCCTGGGTGAAAGGCAAGCGGCAAATTAGGAGTCGAGTCGTCCGGCTTCGAGCGACGGGGAGACGTCGAGCCGCATGGCCGCGTCACCGGAGATGCTTCGCCTGAAGAACGCGAGACCGGCGATCATCGCGCCGTTGTCGCCACAGTACCTTGGCTTCGCCATGAGAAGCGGCACGCCGGCCTCGTCACAGACCTCCGAGAGGACCGCGCGGATGCGGCTGTTGAGCGAGACGCCTCCGCCCAAGACCATCGCCCTGTATCTGCGGCGGCGCAGCGCCCTGCGCGTGCGGTCGGCCACGGCCTCGGCAATCGCCTCCTGGTAGGAGGCGACGACGCGCGCGAGCTCGCGCGTGACCGAGAGCCCCTCCGCGACGTCGAGGACAGGAGCGTCCCGCGGCGGGGCGAGAAGCTCCGGGTGCCGCTGGACGTAGCGGAGAAGCGACGTCTTCAGTCCGGAAAACGAGACGCAAAGCTCAGCCGGGAGCCCCGCCAGGGCGCTCACGCCCTCGCGAGGGCGTCCCTTCGGGAAAGGCACGAGATCCCCGCCGGAATACGCCTTGGCGATCTTGTCCACCTTCGGCCCGCCGGGATATCCCAGGCCGAGGAGCTTCGCGGCCTTGTCGAACGCCTCTCCGGCGGCGTCGTCGAGGGTCTGTCCTATCGTCTCGTAGCGCCCGTATTCGGGCATGTCGAACCAGTTGGTGTGTCCGCCTGATATGGCGAGGCCGAGCGCCGGCATGAAGTCGGAGACCTCACCCTTCACGACCGGATCCTCGCCGGAATCAAAGAGGAACGGCGTATGAAGGTGCGCTTCGATGTGGTTTATCCCCAGCAGCGGGACGTCCATGGACATGGCAAGGCCCTTCGCCGCGTTCAGTCCGACTATGAGCGCCGGCGAGAGGCCCGGGCCGTAGGTGACCGCGACAGCGTCCACCTTCCGCCCTTCCAGCGCCGCGCCGACGACCTCCGTTATCTTCTCGACGTGTGCGCGTGACGCGATCTCGGGAACGACGCCGCCGTACGGACGGTGCAGGGGTATCTGCGTGTATACGACGTTCGAGAGGACTTCCCTCCCGTCCCTCACGACAGCCGCGGCGGTCTCGTCGCAGCTCGTCTCTATGCCGAGTATGTCCATCTTACCAGAACTTCCACCAGGGCCGCGGAGTGGCCTTTACGCCACCAGACTCCTTGTACATTTCCTGGACGCGGTTCTGTCCGGCCGTCTCGGGATCCTGGACGGACATGCGGCTTCTGAGCTCAAGCGCGTCCGGGAGCGACCAGAACTCGCTGCGGACGAACTGGTCCGGCCCCGAACGGTGCAGGACTATGACCTCGCCGGAGGGCATGATGGATATAGTGGGCTTCGTGATCTTCATCATCGGCCCAATGTCGGTGGAGACCCACCTTTTCGTGCTTGTCCCAGTGTCCTTCGCCGTGAGAAACAGATGCTCGCGGCCGCGGCGCATCCAGTGGACAAGCGAGAACTCCCGCGAAAGCCCCTCGCGGTTGGAGAACATCTGCAGCGCGGACGTAGACGCCATCCCGGGCACGACGTCGAAGGCGCGGTACTGCCCCTCGTAGCGCATGCCGGCGTGTATCAGCACCGGCCGCGCAAGGTAGCGGCTCGGCTCGCGAAGCGCATAGTGGTCGCCGAGGTACACCTCGAGCTTCTGGCCCTCGTTCGCGCGGACCAGGAACGAGGCGACGAACGGATGCCGCGACATGCGTTCAAGCTGCAGCATGTCCGACGACCTGAACACCTCGACGATCAGCCTGTCGCGGGAGTCGCGGTAGCCCACGCTGACGGGGGCCGGAGCCATGTTCTGGACGTCGATGACGCCGCGGATGCGCTCGCCCGAGACGTAGTCCATCTCGTCAAGCTTCAGGTCGATCGATATCTCGCTCGTATCGGCGACGAGTCCATGCGCGACGACGGCAAGAAAAGCCAGAAGCAACGTTTTTCCCATAGTCTTTGTCTCCCTGTTCATACATCAAGCTCCAGTCCGTCGTAGGCAGGCGCGGCGGAAGTGCCGCGGAGCCGCTCCTCCCATTCCCGGTGCGTAAGATCGTGGCACATATGCACGAAATACGCCTTTTTCGGGGCAATCCGCCCGACATAGCCAAGAGAGGACTCCAGACTGAGGTGCGTCGGATGGATTCGCTCCCGCAGGCAGTTCAGGACAAGCACGTCCACGCCCCTCACGACGTCCAGCGCCTCGTCGGGAATGACGTGGCAGTCGCTCACGTAGGCGAGTGATCCGCCCGTGGCCGCGTCGTCGATCCTGTAGCCGCAGCATGGGAAGCCGTGCTCGACCGTGAAGCGCCGTATCCTCGCGTCGCCGACCGCGAACTCGTCCGACTCGTCGAAGCAAACCTGCGGGCGGAACAGGCCGTGCTCGCCGCCCTTCGTCCCTATGTACGGGAATATCGCATGCATCTGCGAGGCGGTCTCGGACATTGCGTAGCAGGGCATCGGCCTGCCGACCACGCGAAAGGTCCGTCCGTTCGCACCTGGCTCGTCCGGATCGCACGGCACCGTCTCGCCGTTGATGGTGTTGAACCTGCGGATGTCGTCGAATCCAGCCACGTGGTCCATGTGCGCGTGAGTGAGGACGACGGCGTCCACCTTCGAGATGCCGTACTCGACGCACGCAAGGCGCATCTCCGGCGGGGTGTCGACGAGGAACGCGGCATTGCCCGCCACGACATAGGCGCCGCAGCGGCGGCGGCGGTCGCGCGGGTCGGAGGACGTGCACGTCGGGCACCCGCAGCCGATCTGCGGGATCCCGACGGAAGTCCCCGTGCCTAGGAAGCGGAACCTCACCTCTCCGGCATCTTCCCGGTCTTGAAGTACTGCTCGACCTCTTCGAGCGTGCGGCCCTTCGTCTCGGGGAGGAAGAACGCCGCGGTGATGAAGTAGATCACCGTAAAGCCGGCGAGCACGAAGAAGACCGAGCCGTTGTCGTTCGTCCTGGCGCACCACTTCGGGAACACGGTCGCGATGCCGGCAGAGACGCCCTGGTTGATGATCATCGCGATAGCCATGCCGTTGGCGCGGATGCGCGTCGGCATTAGCTCGGTCAAGGCCAGCCACACGCAGACGCCCGGGCCGACCGCGAAGAAGGCCACGAACATCATGAAGAAGCACGTGGCGACCACGCCGGTCACGATCGACGGGGCGACCCATCCCCTGGAGATCGCGTAGAAGATCGTGCCGACGCCGCAGAGGCCGACGATTATGCCGGACGTGCCGAGCTTCAGGAGGAACTTGCGCCCCTTCCTGTCCACGAGCGAACACGCGACGATCGTCATCACGCAGTTCATGATCTTGATGGCCATGTCGGAGGCGTTGGCGAAAGCCCCCGGCATGCCGGTCTTCTGGAAGATCGTCACAGTGTAGTTCAGGACGGAGTTGATGCCCGTCGTCTGGTTGCAGGCCAGGATCACGACCGCGAGGACGAAGGGAATGACGTACTTGCGCTGCAGAAGCGAATCGGTCGCCGCGGCGTTCGCCGCCTTCTCGGCCACAGCCGCCTCGTCGGCGGAGATCATCTCGGAAAGGATCTCCCTCGCCTTCTCCTCGCCGTTGTTGGCCGCGAGCGAGGCGAGCGCCTCGTCCTTGCGGCCCTTCCTGTAGAGCCAGCGGGCCGACTCCTTCAGGCGGAACGCGCCGAGGAAGAGCACGAAGCCCGGAATGCAGGAGACGAGGAAGATCAGCTGCCAGGCGTGCGTCCACGTGGATATGGACTCGGCCGGCACCCAGCCCTTGATCATCTCGAAGGTGACCTTCTTCATGTCGGCGATCCGGTTGCCGTCCTTGTCGAGCTTGGCAAGCGGCCTGCCCTGGTCGTCCAGCACCCAGACGGGCTGCTTCTTCTCCGCGTCGGCCCAGACGGGGTTGTTGTCCGCATCGGTCTTCTGCACGTACTCGACGATGCCGTTCGCGACCGCCTTTTCGTCGACGACCTTCTTCGCGTCGCCGAAGATGAGGGTGACCACAAACCCCACGGCCGCGACGAAGACGAGTCCGATCGTTAGCAGCAGCTGGAACATGCCCGTGCCCTTGCCGCGCGAACCGGCGTCAAGGCACTCCGCGAGATACATCGGCACTATCACGCCGAAGAGCCCCGCGGCCGCGCCCTGCATTGCGCGTCCGCCGACCATAAGCGCGAGGCTGCCGCCCTCGAAGAACCCGGAGAGGCATATCACGGGGATCGAAACCAGGAACAGCAGCGCGGACGCGACGATCATCCTCTTGCGCCCGAAGCGCTCGGCGAGAAGGCCGGCGACCAGCGACGACGGCAGCGATCCCCATAGCGCCATGCCGACGATCCAGCCGATCTGGTCCTGGCTGAAAGTCGAGGTCCGCTCGATGTACGGAAGCGCCGCGGCGATGACGCCGACGTCAACGCCGTACAGCAGGCCTCCCAGCCCAGCCATCATAAGCAGGTATTTTGCATATCTCCGAACCGCAGCCGGTAGTGTCGCGTTGCCGTCGCTCATGTAGTTCTCTCCGTTTGGGTGATTCCGGATATTATACCAAATTCAGGCGGACGCCGAGATGGTGCGGCGACGCCCGCCCCGCGCCGCCCGTCAGGACGGGAACGCCCCGTCCGCGACCTCCTTCACGTACGCGGCGAAAGCGCCGCGCACGACGGACGCGAGGTCGGCGTACTTCTTCACGAAAGACGGGACCTTCTCGTTGAGGCCGAGGAGGTCGTGCATCACGAGCCACTGCGCGTCGCACACCGGGCCTGCGCCTATGCCGACCGTTACGATCTTCAGCGCCGCCGTGATCTCCGCGGCGAGCTCGGAGGGAATGCACTCGAGCGTGACCGCGAACGCGCCCGCGTCCTCGACGGCCTTCGCGTCCGCCAGCACCTTCTCCGCCGCCTCGCGCGTCTTGCCCTGCTTCTTGAAGCCGCCGTACTCGTTCACCGACTGCGGAGTCATCCCGACGTGCGCGAGGACGGGGATCCCCGCCGTCGTAAGGCGGCGGATGAGCCCGCAGACAGACGCGCCGCCCTCGAGCTTCACCGCGTCCGCTCCGGCCTTTATGATCGCGACGGCGTTCCTCACCGCCTCGTCGTCTCCGCACTGGTACGATCCGAAGGGCATGTCGCCGACGACCATCGCGTCCTTCGCGCCGCGTGCGACGGCCGCGACGGCGGCGAGCGTGTCCGACATGTTCACGGGAAGCGTCGTCTCGTATCCGAGGCAGTTCATCCCCTGGGAGTCGCCGACCAGGATGATCGGCACGCCCGCCTCGTCCGCGAGCCTTGCGAAGCACGAGTCATACGCCGTGCAGCACCCGAGCTTCTCTTTGCCCTTCGCGGCCCTCACGGCCGCAACGTTCCACTTCTTCATTGTTTCCCCTTCTCCTTTTCCGCCTCGGGCTCGACATGAATCTTCACCATGCGCGTCTGGGCAAGCCTGCGGACGGCGAACACGAGGTCCTGCCGCCCCTTGATCTTCGACGCAAAGTCCTTCGCGTCGGAAACCTTCTCCCCGTTCACCTCGGT
>JAFRJH010000058.1 GCA_017432385.1 Kiritimatiellia bacterium | reverse complement strand
GCGACGGTTCTGTCCCCCAAGGCCTTCGACGGCTCGTCGATCAAGTCCAGCGTCAAGGCACTCGAGGATTTCGCCGACGAGAGGATTGCAGGCAAGTAAAGTCTCACGCCAAGTTCGCAAAGTACGCGAAGTAATAATTATAGGATGACATTGCGAACTTTGCGGACTTTGCGTGAGACAAACCGACAAGCAAGGAACAAAATGAAAGTACTGCTCAAGGGCGGCGACGCGATTCCCGCTCCGTCGACGAACCCTGGCAGCCGATGCACTTCATACGTTAACTTGGCAACAAGGAGCAAACATGAACAAATCATTAATCGGAGGGTTGGCAATGGCAATCGCAGCAAACGCAAATGGTCTTGAACTCGTTCAGGATTGGGACAAGACGTTCCCGAAGTCCGACAAGGTTGAACACGTCAAGGCGACGTTCAAGAACCGTTTCGGCATCACGCTTGCGGCGGACGTGTACAAGCCGAAGGCGGGGAGCGGAAAGTTTGCGGCAATCGCGGTTTCCGGTCCGTTCGGCGCGGTGAAGGAGCAGTCGAGCGGCCTCTACGCGCAGACGCTCGCGGAGCGCGGCTTCCTGACAATCGCGTTTGATCCGTCCTTCACGGGCGAGTCGGGAGGTATGCCGCGCTACGTCGCTTCGCCTGATATCAACACGGAGGATTTTCAGGCGGCGGTGGACTATCTCATCTCGCGCGATGATGTGGACTCCGGCAAGATCGGCATCCTCGGCATCTGCGGATGGGGCGGTCTCGCCATAAATGCGGCGGCGGTCGACACACGCGTCAAGGCGACGGTCGCCTCGACGATGTACGACATGACGCGCGTGACGGCGAACGGCTACTTCGACAAGGAGGACAGCGCGGCGGCGCGCAAGGCGAAGAAGGTGGCGATGAACGCGCAGCGGATCAAGGACTTCAAATCAGGAACGTACGAGCTTGGCGGCGGCGTTCCCGACAAGCTGCCGGACGACGCTCCGCAGTTCGTCAAGGACTACTACGCCTACTACAAGACGCCGCGCGGCTACCACGCACGCTCGCTCAATTCGAACGGCAGATGGAACAAGACCTCGGCGCTTTCGTTCATCAATGCGAAACTGCTTGCCTACGCGGGTGAGATCGAGGGCGCGGTGATGGTATTGCACGGTGAGAAGGCGCACAGCCGCTATTTCGGCGAGACCGCCTTCAAGATGCTCAAAGGCGACAACAAGGAACTTGTCATCGTTCCCGGCGCATCGCATTGCGATCTCTACGACGGCGGAGGAAAGAACGCGATCCCCTTCGACCGCATCGAGGCGTTCTACAGAAAAAATCTGAAATAGCTTATATCCCATCTGCCTAGATATATCTCACGCCAAGTTCGCGAAGTACGCGAAGTAATAATTTTAGGATGACATTGCGAACTTTGCGGACTTTGCGTGAGACAATAAAGTAACTTAAATGAAGATTGAAGAGTTTAGACGTGTAATGGCGGAGACGGAGTACATTCCCGCTGGGAGTGCGCTTCATCAGGCGTTTCACGCATTTTCGCAGGAGGCGCTGAAGATCACTGCGGAGCTGAACAATACGTACCATACGCCAGAGGAAGTGCGTAAACTCATGTCGAAGCTGACGGCCAGCGAGATCGACGAATCGTTTGCCATGTTTCCGCCGTTCCACACGGACTGCGGGAAGAACACGAAGATCGGGAAGCGCGTCTTCATCAACGCCGGATGCCAGTTCCAGGACCAGGGCGGCATCACGATTGGCGACGATGTTCTTGTCGGACCGCAGACGATCATCGCGACATTGAACCACGATCCCGACCCGGAGAAGCGCGGCGGGATGATTCCCAAGCCGGTCAAAATTTGCGACAAGGTCTGGCTGGGCGCGCGCGTGACGATATGTCCGGGCGTGACGATCGGCGAAGGCGCGATTGTCGGCGCGGGCGCGGTCGTGACGAAGGACGTTCCGCCCCGCACCGTCGTTGCTGGCGTCCCGGCAAAAGTCATCAAACAATCCTGACCCTTTGCGTTCTTTGCGCTCTTTGCGGCGAAAAAAACAATCACAAACACGAAATGGAAAGGAAAAGAAAATGAAATGCGCAGTCGTGTATTTCTCGTGGAGCGGAAACACGCGCTTCGCCGCCGAGACGATCGCGAAGAAGACCGGCGCCGACCTCTACGAGATCAAGGCCGAGACGCCGTACAACTCAAACTACGGCAAGTGCTGTGACGAGGCGAAGCCCGAGTGCTACGGAAAGACGCTGCGTCCGATCAAGCCGATCGAGGGACTCGACCTCGCGAAGTACGACCTCGTCTTCGTCGGCTCGCCGAACTGGTGGGGCACGATGGCTCCGCCTGTGCGCACGTGGGTGTCGCAGAACAAGGACGCGCTCAAGGGCAAGAAGGTCTGCCTCTTCCAGACGCACGGCGGCGGCGGAATGCAGCGCGTCGGCAAGGAGTTCGCGGAGACCGTCGGCGATGCGGCGACGGTTCTGTCCCCCAAGGCCTTCGACGGCTCGTCGATCAAGTCCAGCGTCAAGGCACTCGAGGATTTCGCCGACGAGAGGATTGCAGGCAAGTAACGTCACACGCCAAGTTCGCAAAGTACGCGAAGTAATAATTATAGGATGACATTGCGAACTTTGCGGACTTTGCGTGAGACAAACCGACAGGAAAGGAACAAAATGTAAGTACTGCTCATCAACGGAAGTCCGCGTGCAAACGGCAACACTGCCCGCGCGCTGAAGGAAGTCGCCGACACGCTTGCGTCGGAAGGCGTCGAAACGGAGACGGCCTGGGTCGGAAACAAGCCCGTCCGCGGATGCGTTGCCTGCTATCAGTGCAAGGCAAAGAACCTCGGCAAGTGCGTATTCTATGACGATGCGGCCAACGGCATCATAGAGAAGCTGAAGGAGGCGGACGGACTCGTCGTCGGTTCGCCGGTTTACTACGGGCAGCCGGCGGGCGCGTTCCTTGCGCTTTGGCAGCGCATCTGCTTCGCGGGCACGGAGTTCGTCAAGGCGAAGCCCGCCGCGTCCGTCGCGGTTTGCCGCCGCGGGGGCTCGACGGCGGCCTACCAGTGCATGAACATGCCGTTCGAGATGCTGAGCTGTCCCGTTGTTACGTCGCAGTACTGGAACGTCGTATTCGGGCGCGAACCCGGAAAGTGCGAACGCGACACCGAAGGGATGCAGACCATGCGCACGCTCGGGCACAACATGGCATGGCTCCTCAAGAACCTCAGGCGCGGCGACGCCATTCCGCGTCCTGCCGACGAACCATGGCAGCCGATGCACTTCATCCGATGACGCAAACAACTAGGAAGAAATCAAAGTCATGAACACACGCAAACTCGCAAACTTCGAAGTGTCGTCCGTCGGCATCGGCTGCATGGGCTTCAGCCACGGCTACGGTGCCCTGCCGCCGGAAGATGAGTCGATCCGGCTCATGCGCAAGGCGTTCGACATGGGCTGCACGTTCTTCGACACGGCGGAGGTCTACGGCCCGTTCGTGAACGAGACGCTTGTCGGCAAGGCGGTCAAGCCGTTCCGCGACAAGATAGTCCTGACGACCAAGTTCACGCCGTGCAGGGTGGGCGACCAGGACATCTCGGACGCGGAAAAGCTGACGGCCAAGGGCATACGCAAGGCGCTCGAGGACTCGCTGCGGCGTCTCGGTACGGACTACGTCGACTGCTACTACGAGCACCGCGTTCCGCTGGCAAGCCGTCCGGAAGAGGTCGCGGAGGTCATGGGCGAACTCATCAAGGAAGGGAAGATTCGCGGTTGGGGACAGAGCCAGTCCACGCCGGAACAGATTCGGAGGGCGCATGCCGTCACGCCGCTTTCGATGGTACAGAGCGAGTATTCGATGATGGAGCGGATGTTCGAGGCAGAGGTGATCCCTCTCTGCCGTGAGCTGGGAATCGGCTTCGTTGCATTTTCTCCGATGGCGAGCGGTTTCCTGAGCGGCAAGTACACGGCCTCGATGACCTACGTCGGAGACGACGTGCGTCGTGCGATCACGCGGTTCGCGAAGGAAAACGTCATCGCGAACCAGCCGCGTCTCGACGCGCTGGAGAGACTTTCGCAGGCCAAGGGCTGCACAAAGGCGCAGCTCGCCCTCGCGTGGATGCTCGCCAAGTGGCCGCATGTCGTGCCGATTCCCGGGATGCGCTCCGACGCGCGCATCGAGGAAAACCTCGGCGCGGCGGACGTGTCCCTCTCGCCCGACGAACTTGCAGAAGTGGAGGAAGCACTTTCGCACATCGTCATCCACGGCAACCGCACGGACGAGGACATCCAGCGCATGGGCTACGTCAAGCCGCAGTGATTCCACAACAATAAAGGTAAACACAATGAACAAACTCATCATAGGAGGACTGGTAATGGCCAGCGCAATCATGGCACATGCGGCGGAACTCACCGCAAAGGAAACGGCGATCGTCGATATCGGCGCGTGGACGGCGCGCGGCGAACAGGATAAACTCGGCGCGGCGTTCAAGGCGGGATTTGACGCGGGCCTTACGCTCAACGAGGCGAAGGAGCTCGTCGGGCAGCTCTACGCCTACTGCGGGTTCCCGCGCGCGCTGAATGCGGCGGGGACGCTGATGAAGGTTGCGGGCGATGCGAAACCGACGGAAGGTCCCGCGGCGAACATGCCGCGCGGCTCGCTCGGCGGCAAGGCGCTGGAGATCGGCACGGAGAACCAGACGAAGCTCTGCGGCGGGCCGGTGAAGGGGGCGCTCTTCGACTTCCATCCGCAGTTGGACGAGTACCTGAAGACGCATCTCTTCGGCGATGTCTTCGCGCGCGGCAACGTCGACTGGCGCACGCGCGAGCTCGTCACCATCGCCGCGCTCGCGGCGCGTTCCGAGACGGAGCCGCAGATGAAGGCGCACATCGCCATCGGAAAGGTGAACGGCGTGTCGGACGCGCAGGCGCAGGCGATTGTACGGCGCGTGCAGCTGCCGCGCAACCCCGCAGATCTTCCGCGCGACTGGTCGCCTATCCCGGTAGGCGAGCCGAACACGGCGTATGCCAAGTACTTCATCGGCAACAGCTATCTCCACAAGCTGACGCTCGACCAGGTGCCGGCGTTCGGCGTCACGTTCGAGCCCGGATGCCGCAACAACTGGCACATCCACCACGCGAAGACGGGCGGAGGGCAGATGCTTATCGTCACGGCGGGCGAGGGCTTCTACCAGGAGTGGGGTAAGCCGGCGCGTCGGCTCAAGAAGGGCGATACGGTGAACATCCCGGCTAACGTCAAGCACTGGCACGGAGCCGCGCCGAATTGCTGGTTCCAGCACATCGCGCTTGAAGTGCCTGGCGCCGAGCAGTCCAACGAATGGTGCGAACCAGTGGACAATGCGGCGTACGCTGAGGCGACAACGCGCAATCAACCTTGAGGAGCAAGTGAACACCGCGAAAAATGGAAGGCCAGATTTGAACGATGAATGCCAAGTGGACGATTCTGGGAATAAAGTTCGCGACATTGTGCATATTGCCTTTGGCGGCGGTGTCGGGGTGCATGTCGCTCAACGCGCCCGATCGAGTAGACAAAGCAAAAGGAGCTGAGAACATGCAGGTTCGCATTGCAGAGCTGGAAATCCTCCCGGAATGGCTCGACGCCTACCTGGAGGCGGCTGGCGCGGTGGGCGCGGAATCGGTCGCCAAGGAGCCGGGCGTGGTGTGCATATTCCCGATGCAGAAGAAGGAGTCGCCGACATCCATCCGCATCGTGGAGATATACCGCAGCGAGGAGGCGTACAAGGCGCATCTCGCGACGCCGCACTTCCGCAAGTACAAGGAGGGGACGCCGCACATGATCAAGTCGCTCAAGCTCGTTCCGATGCGTCCGTTGGACGAGAACGGCATGAAAACGATTTTCAGAAAGCAAAAATAGTTAGCGAAAGGACAAACCAATGAACGGAAACTTCACATACCACAACCCGACGCGGCTCCACTTCGGCGAGAACGCGATGGAATTCCTCAAGGACGAGCTCGCGGCGTTCGGTCCGACAGTCCAGCTGTGCTATGGCGGCGGCTCGATCAAGAAGAACGGAATCTACGATCAGGTCGTCGCCGCGCTGAAGGCGGCGGGCAAGACCATCGTCGAGGACGGAGGCGTGATGCCCAATCCGACGCTCGAAAAACTGATGGACGGCGCGGCAAAGGCGAAGGCGAACGACGTCGACCTCATCCTCGCCGTCGGCGGCGGATCGACTATCGACTACGCGAAGGCGGTGAGCGTCTCGGCGTGGTGCGATGAAGATCCCTGGCAGAAGTACTTCACGCGCTTCGAGGAGCCGTCCTGCCGCATCATCCCCGTCGGCAGCGTGCTCACGATGGTCGGCACGGGAAGCGAGATGAACGGCGGCAGCGTCATCACCAACCATGCGGCGAACCTCAAGGTCGGCAAGGTGTTCGGTCCTGCGGTCTTCCCTAAGTTCTCGATCCTCAATCCGCGCTTCACGTTCACCGTCCCCCGCCGCCAGATGGTGTCCGGCATCTACGACATCATGAGCCACATCCTGGAACAGTACTTCAGTGGAACGGACGACAATACGAGCGACTACATTGCCGAAGGCCTCATGAAGTCGCTGATAGTCTCGTCGCGCGCGGCAGTGAAGAACCCCGAGGACTACGAGGCCAGGAGCAACATCATGTGGACCGCTACCTGGGCGCTCAACACGCTCATTGCGATGGGCAAGACGACGGACTGGGAAGTGCACATGCTCGGTCAGGCGGTGAGCGCGCTTACGGACGCGACGCACGGCATGACTCTCGCCGCGGTGTCGCTTCCGTACTACCGCATCATCAAGCCCTACGGACTCAAGAAGTTCGTCCGCTTCGCGAAGAACGTCTGGGGCGTATCTGCCGAGGGGAAGAGCGAGACCCAGATCGCGGACGAGGGGCTCGCCGCGCTCGAGGCGTGGATGCGCGAGATCGGCGTCGCAATGAACATTACGGAGCTCGGCGCAACCGAGGCGATGATTCCGGAGCTCGTGAAGGCGACGTTCCGCCTGAACGGCGGCTACAAGCAGCTGACCGAAGAGGAGGTCGCGGAGGTCTTCCGCCAGAGCCTGTAACTGAGTCCCACTTGAGGTTAATTCCGGTCCCGCCATACGCGGAGAAAATGCAATGAGCGATACATTCGGAGAGTATTCTTGGTCGGTAAGGACATATGAATGCGGCCCTGACGGCGCTGCTACGATTGCCTCCGTCTGCAACTGGCTGCAGGAGGCGGCGAGCCTGAACGCGGAGGCGTTGGCGTTCTCGAAGTCCAACTTCGAGTCGGCCGGCGAGAACATCTCATGGGTGCTTACGCGCCTCAAGGTGAAGATGTCGCGATTCCCGAGATGGGGGGAGACAGTCTCGATACTCACGTTCCCGCGCGGTGGACGGCGGATTGTCGCGTGGCGTGATTTCGTCTTGTCGGACGGGGAGGGCGAAGAACTCGGACGTGCCACCAGCGAATGGATGCTCATAGACCTTTCATCCCGCAAGGTTGTCGCGATTCCAGAAGCCGTGTTTGCTGCGGCGAACACGGTCAGGGAACCCGTTTTCGGAGACGAGCCGCTGCCGAAACTGCGCTGGGAGTGCAGCGTTGTGTCCCCTGACGCGCTCGTCTTCCGCGCACGACGCGGCGACATCGACTTGAACGGGCACGTCAACAACGTCCATTATGTCGAATGGCTGATGGAGGGACGGCCAGACTCGGCGGGCTCGTGCAGCGAGCTCGAAATAGTGTTCAAGTCGGAGACGCTCGCAGGAGAGGAGGTGCGCGTCGAATCCGTCGAGACGGAACCAGGGGCATTCGTTCACCGCGTATACGCTCCCGACGGGCGCGACCACGTTTTCGCAAGGACTGCAAGATAGTCATAGCTGTACGCAATCTCCGAGCGCAGCGGATGTTCGCATGAGCTTCGATACCGAAGCGGGGGTGTGATTTTGTTTCGTGGAATCCTGAGTGTTCGGCGCTGCGCTGCGGGGCTGATCGCTCGGTCTCGTCGCTTCGGACGCCATTCGGCGCGAAGACTGCCTTTGCCGCCTGGACGTTCGTGCGCCCGTCGATTGCCGAGATAGAATGAGAGATGGCCATTCACTTTGTAGCCGAACATGACAAGCGTCTCGGCGGCTGTCATGTCTCTTTCGGTTTGACTGTGTTTTCTCACACAATCCTAACGGGGATATGAGATAATATACGATGCATGGACAAAATAGCCATAATCGAAGACGACCCGGGAATACGCACGGTTATACGCCTCGCCCTTAAAGGCGCGGGCTTTCCCGATGTATGCGAAGCGGGAAATGGCACAGATGGTCTTGCCCTCGTCCAGAGGGAAAAGCCAGCTCTTGTGATCCTCGATTTAATGCTTCCGGGGATGGATGGACTGGCTGTCTGCAGCGCAATCCGCCGGACGCCTTCCGTATCGGGAACGCCGATCGTCATGTTGACGGCCCGTGCTGCCGAGGAAGACGTTGTGCGCGGGCTGGAGCTTGGAGCGGACGACTATATCACAAAGCCATTTTCAAATGCGATTCTTGTGGCCCGCGTCAAGGCCGCGCTTCGCCGCGCCTCGCCACTTAAAGGGCCAATCCTCACGCTCGGGCCGCTCGTCCTTGACGAGACTGCGCGAACGGCGTCCATAGACGGCGCTGCGCTGACGCTGACGCGCAGCGAGTTCGACCTGCTGGAGATTCTTTCCGCGCATCCCGGCCGCGTCTATACGCGGCAGCAGATCATCGCCCGCATCCAGCGCGAGGAGAAGGATGTCACGGACCGCACAGTGGATACGCTGATGGTCGGGCTCCGCCGCAAGCTTGGAGAGTGGACTGGGCATGTCGAGACTATCCGTGGAATCGGCTACCGGATCACGCCATGAAACGCACTTTGTCATTCTTTTTCCCCCCGGCGCTTGCCTTTGCCGGCGTCATCGTCTGCTGCGCCATATTATGGAACCAGACCGCGAGGTTCAAGAGGAGCGTCGAGAAGATCGCCGAGGACGTGCGCGTCTCGCTCATCGACATGAACGGGAAGGTGGTTTACGACTCAGCCGGAAAAGACCTGCCCAACCACGCAGACAGAGCGGAGTTCGAGGCTGTCTGCGCAGACGGCCGACCCCGCAGCGTCATCCGCGAGTCGGAGACCCTTCACATTTCGATGTTCTATTTGGCGCGGCGCATCGGCGACTACGTGCTGCGCATCGCCGTTCCATACCAGGCGGTGACAGACGCCAAGTCGGACGCGGTTCACGGGCTCATCGCCGCCGTCGGGACTGGCGCCTTGATTGTCGCCGCGCTGTTCTTCCTCATGGGGCGCTATGAGCGCCGTCTTTCGCGGCTCTCCGCCGAACGCGACCTTCAGGACAAGGTTATGGAGGAGATGCGCAAGCTCGAGCGCTTCCGCACCAACTTCATATCAAATGTCACGCACGAGATCAGGACGCCCGTAACCGGTATTCTCGGAGCGACCGAGATACTCGCCGGAGACGCGGGGCGGCTTGACAGCACGGACCGCGCCGACCTTCAGAACGTCATCAAAAACCATTCTTCGAGACTCGTCGCGCTGGTAGACGACATTCTTGCGCTGGCCGGGCTAGAAAAGGCCGAGGCGGAACACGATGCCGCGTTCGTCCCATGCGATGTCGCGGACATTGCGCAGACTGCGATCAACCTTGCCCGTCCGTCTGCCAAGAAGGCGGGCGTTACCATCTCATTCGTCCGGAAAATCCAGGACACGGACACGCTGACACGTCCGTGCGACGCGCGGCTGGTTGAATCCGCCGTCGCCAACCTCATCCAAAACGCAATACGTTACAGCGGATCGGCGGAGGTCGCGGTCAGCGTTGAGCGGACTGCAGACGGCAAAGCGGCAATAAGCGTCATCGACCACGGCATAGGAATCCCCGAGGACTGCCAGCCTCGTCTTTTCGAGCGGTTCTACCGCATCGACAAGGACCGCAGCAGGGCGCTTGGCGGCACGGGGCTTGGACTCGCCATCGTCAAACACATCGCGCAGCTGCACGGCGGGCGGGTTACGGTTTTGTCCAAGCCGGGCAAAGGCGCGACGTTCACGGTTGTCATTTAGAGGTGCAGGTAAAGGAATGTTATGAGCCAGGTCATTTCAATCTTGATAATCGTCGGCGGCGGGTTGGGTACGTTCCTGCTGGGCATGAAACATCTTTCGGAAGGATTGCAGGCCGTAAGCGGATCCGGACTCCGGCGCTTCATGTCCCTTGCGACCACGCATCGGCTGGCGGGCGTCGGCACGGGTGTTATCACCACCGTGATCGTCCAGTCCTCCTCGATCATCACGGTCATGGTGGTCGGCTTCGTCTCTTCCGGCCTTATGAACCTGTCGCAGGCCATCAATGTCATCATCGGCTCGAACATCGGAACCACGGCCACGGCGTGGCTGATCGCCTTCGCGCCGGACGTGAAGATGCTCGGACTGTGCGTCGTTCTCGTCGGTGCGGCATTCTACTTCTTCCAGCGCAACGAACGGCTGCACAATCTCGGCCTCGCCTTCATGGGACTCGGCTGCATCTTCATGGGGCTCTACTGGATGAAAGAGGGAATGGAGCCGGTCCGATCCATGCCGCTGGTGGTTGACGCATTCAAGTCTCTCAACGCGACGACGGCATGGGGGCTTGCAAAATGCGTTCTTATCTCGCTTGTCTTTACTGCGGTTGTGCAGTCTTCCGCGGCGACTACGGCGATTGCGATGACGCTCGCGCAGCAGGGGCTTCTCAGCTTCGAGACGGCGGCCGCAACCGTGTTCGGGATGAACATCGGAACGACGATGACCGCGTGGCTCGCCGCGTTCAACGGCTCCGCCGAGGCCCGGCAGACGGCGCTTGCGCACACGCTCTTCAACGTCGCGGGCACGATCCTGCTGATTCCGTTCTTCGTCCCCGTGATTCTTCCGCTGGCGACCTCCTTCTTCCCCAACTACGCGGAAGCCGTGATGACGAACGGCGTGACGACGTACCCGCACATGGCCGCGCCCATGGCGGCAGTCCACACGATCTTCAATGTCATTACGACGTTGTTCTTCCTGCCGTTCTCACGGCAGTTCGCCGGCTTCGTATCCCGCGTCATAAAGGCCCCGCCGTCCGAAAAACCGCATTTGAGCGCGTTGAAGATGCCATCGCACATCTCGCCCGTCATCGCCTGCGACCAGGCGCTCCTCGAAGTCGTGTTCATGCGGGACAGTGGCCTTGAACTTCTTGCTGGACTCAAGGACGTCTTGGCGGGTACGGCAACCGAATCTGCCGAAGAGCACATCTTGCATCGCGAGGAGGATTTGGACAATGTCCAGCGCGAGATCACGGAATTTCTCGGCAAGATCATGGTCAAGCGCGCACCGACCGAGGTATCCAACAGAGTCAGGCGGCTTCTGCGGCTTTCAGACGAACTGGAGTCTGTGTCGGACGAGGCAGCCGCGATCCTGAAAGCAACGCGGCGGCTTAGGAAAGGCGGTCAGAACTTCTCCGCACAGTCATGTCAAACGCTTCTGGGCATTCATGAAGTCGTCTTCAGACTTGCGGAAACGGTATCGGGGCACATCAAGT
>JAFRJH010000057.1 GCA_017432385.1 Kiritimatiellia bacterium | reverse complement strand
GGGAGGCTCACCGACGGGCAGGGCCGCGTCATCGACTTCCGCAACACGAAAATAATCTGCACCGCCAACCTCGGCTTCGACTTCGCGCGCGAAGGGCACACGCTCGGCTTCGCGACGAAGACCGCCGAGACGAGCTACGACGTCCTGAAGGAGAAGCTCGTGTCCGAGGCGAAGCGCACGTTCCGCCCGGAGCTTCTTAACCGGTTCGACGAGACGGTGGTCTTCCGGAAACTGGAGAAGGACGATCTGGCGAAGGTGCTTCGCCTCGAGCTCGCGAAGCTCCAGGACCGGCTCAAGGACGCGCACATCTCGCTCTCCCTCGACAGGAAGGCGGAGGACTTCCTCGTCGAGAAGGGCTACGACCCCGCCCTTGGCGCGCGGCCGCTCCGCCGCGTCGTGCAGGACTACGTCGAGGATCCGCTTGCGGACGCCGTGCTCGCCGGCAGGACGAAGCCGCGCATGCGCGGCAGGCTCTCCAAGGATGGCGGGTCCATAAGGTTCTGAGCGCTCCCCTCTGCGCCATGGAGATACTTGTCGCCGACGACGAGCGCGTTATGAGGGAGGCCCTGGCCAGGGTCCTCGGCGGCGAAGGCTACTCGGTGCGGACGGCGTCCGGCGGCGACGCCGCGCTCGCCGAGTTCCGCCGGCGGCGCCCCGACCTCGTGCTTCTCGACGTGATGATGCCCGGGAAGGGCGGGTTCGACGCGTGCCGCGAGATCCGGCGCGAGGATCCGGACGTTCCGGTCCTCTTCCTGACGGCGAAGGACGGCGACGAGACCGAGCTCGCCGGGCTGGGGCTCGGGGCGGACGACTTCGTCTCCAAGTCCGCGTCGGAGCGCGTGCTCCTCGCGCGGATCGCGCTTGCGCTGAGGCGGCGTAATCCGGACGGGGGCGGCTCGCCGTTCCGCTTCGGGCGCTGGGCCGTCGACCCGCGCGCTCTTTCGATGGAGTCAGGCGGCGAATCCGCCGCGCTTTCGGTGCGCGAGGTGGAGATGCTTCGGCTTTTCGCGTCGCATCCGGGCGAGGTGTTTTCCCGCGACTTCCTGCTCACGCGGTTCTGGGGTGTGGACTTCGACGGGACGGACGGCGCGCTCAGCATGGCGATCGCGCGGCTCCGCGGGAAGCTTGGCGCCGACGGGCGCGGAATCCGCGGCGTGCGCGGCGGCGGCTACGCGTACCGTCCGGGCCTGCGGGACGTTTGCGCAGGCTGATTTGGTTTGCTATAATACCCGCACAGTCGTCGGTGTCTACGGAAAGGAGGAATGATGAAGTCGTCCAGGAGGTCGTTCATAGGGTCGGCAGGCGCGTTTGGCCTGCTCAACATAGTCCCCGCGAAGGTGCTGTGGGGGGCGGAGGCTCCGTCGAACCAGCTTACGCGCGCGCTCATCGGCTTCGGCGTGATAGCGCACAGCAGCAACCATCTGCCCTACAACGGCTCGCGGCTGGTCGGCCTCTGCGATCCGTTCGACTGCCGCGTGGCCGAGGGCCTGAGGTGCGCCGAGAAGGCGGGCTGGGGCAGGATCAAGGCGTACAGGAACTTCATGTCGCTCCTCGCGGACCCCGGCGTCGACATCGTCCACATCTGCACGCCGCCGCACTGGCACGGCGTGCAGAGCGTGATGGCCGCGAAGGCCGGCAAGGACATCTGGTGCGAGAAGCCGATGACGCGCACCGTCGGCGAGGGGAAGCGCGTCATGGAGGTCGTGAAGGAGAAGGGGCGGATGTTCCGCATCAACACGTTCTTCCGCTATTCCGACTCGACGTTCTACGACTTCGGGACGCCCGTGAAGCCGATCCGCAAGATCGTGGAGTCCGGCATGCTGGGCGCCGGTCCGGCGCGCTGCGTCTTCGGCGCGGGCCAGGGCTTCAACTGGAAGTTCGGCTGGTCGGGGCGCGTCAACCCTGAGCCGGAGCCGGTTCCCGCCGGCTTCGACTACGAGATGTGGCTCGGTCCCGCGCCATGGAAGCCCTACAGCGCGCACCGCGTCGGCACGTCCTTCCGCGGCTACTGGGACTACGACTCGGGCGGTCTCGGCGACATGGCGCAGCACTACCTCGACCCTCTCCAGTACGTCCTCTGCAAGGACGAGACGAGTCCGGTGAAGATCGACTACAGGGGTCCGAAGCAGCATCCCGAGGCCGTTGGCCGGTTTGACCGCATCACGCTCACGTACGCGGACGGCATGACGGTGGAGCTCGACGGCGACGAGTCGCTCAGGGACGAGCCGCTTCTCCGCGGGGCGAACGGGCTCTGCGTGTACCCGAAGGCCGCGGGCGGCAGGACGCTGCGGATAAAGGACCCGAACGGCTGGTGGCCCGAGGAGAAGGTCCTCAAGACGCTCGCCGACCTGCCGGAGCCCGCGCCGCAGCTCACGGACTTCATGGAGTCCGTGAGGACGCGCCGTCCGTTCGCGCTCAACGAGTCGAACGGCTTCCGCTCCTGCACGATGTTCAACCTCGGCATCGTGGCGGAGCGCCTCGGCCGCGGGTTCGAGTTCGACCCCGTCCGCCTCAGGGCGAAGAACGACCCCGCGGCGGACAGGCTGCTGTACCAGTCGATGCGCTCGCCGTGGGACCGGGAGATGTGGGGCTGAGGAACATTGTGAAAGGGAGGAAGACCGTTATGAAGAACCTTTTCTGCATTGTCGCGCTGGCGGTCCTTGCGGGCTGCTCCACCGTCGGGAGCAGGGTCGAGCTCGCCGACATAGACGCAGGCGCGAATCTCGCCGAGACGAACGCGTTCGCCGACTACGGGCGCGGCATGGCCAGCGACGCGGCCCATCCCATGGCCGTCGAGTGGCAGAACGCAAACGACGCGAAGGTCGCCGAGGCGACGTCCGCCGAGGCGCTTCTGGCGATCGTCGACGGCGAAGGCGCGGCGGAGGCCCTGCTCGCGAAGGTCTGCGACGCGTACCGCACCGATCCGCTCGTCGCGATACAGATGGCGGCTG
>JAFRJH010000056.1 GCA_017432385.1 Kiritimatiellia bacterium | reverse complement strand
GGGGCCCTCGGGGTTTCCGTCCGGGATGTTCGCGACAGTCGCGTACGGGAAGCGCCAGCGGTGGCCTTCGTCGTCCGTAATGACGGCAGACGCCGCGTCATAGCTGTCGCCCAGATCCTTGCCGTCGTCCATCGAGAACCACTTCTTCACGTCGTCGCGCGTCTTCCCGTCGTCCGTCTTCCTGAGCTCGAGCTTTCCCTCCGCACCGGGGAGCATCACGTACAGCTGATCGTCCTGCACCATCTCGAGGGGCAGCTTCTCGTCGCCCTTTCCGCTCCTGACGATGCCGCGCGACACGTTCGCGCCCTGCGCGATGTCGCTCGCGAACCCGGGGAAGATTCCGCCTGGGACTCCGCCGCGCGGAACGGCCGCGCGCGTGTCGTCGTTCCAGTAGCTCAGCGCGGCCGTCACGTTCTTGAGGTCGGTCTTCGCGCGCAGGCGCAGCCAAGCGCACGGCTTCTCCGGGGCCAGCTCCATGCTGACGCCCTTGCCTCCGTTGGCCGCGGCATAGCTCTGCAAAGCGGCATTTTCGACACTCTCCCACTCGCCGTTTCCGCGGCGGTCCACCTCAAGGCCGAACGAGCCGTCGCCGTCCATCCTGACGAACATCACCATGTGGTCGTATCCTGCGCAGAGGTACGGGTCGGAGACCTCGCCAGTCTTCACGTCCTCGTTCTGCCAGACCGCGCCGCGTCCGATGACGGGCCCGAACGAATCGAGTTCCCTGGGGTCGAGGAACCAGAGAGAGCTGTTCGACTGCCCTGGCGCACCGACGCCGCCTTTGGCCTTGCGCTTGTTCAGGAACTCGTTCTTCGCCGTGTCGTCGCAGCCGAGGACGAGCTTCCCCTGCCAGCGGCAGAAGTCGCCGACGATCTTGAGGTAGTTCGAGCGCGGACGTATCCCGGCGGAGTTCTTCGCGGACATCGTCGCCGGGAAGTGCCAGAACGTGCCGTGCATCGTCATGAGGAAGTCGTCGCCCTCGCCGATCTCGCGGATGCGCGGCCATTCCGTGTTCCAGCCGTGCGCGCCGTCGTAGCTGTGCGAGCCCTTGGGGAGGCGGTACTTGTGCCACTTGCCGCCGTCGAGAACCATCAGGATCACGCTCTTGTAGTCCCAGCCGATCGCCCAGAGCGGGTCCTTCCCGGGATCGGACGCGCCGTAGATGCCGCCCCTGGAGGTGATGTCGGTGAACTGGTTGCGGAGCACTATCTCCCAGTTCTCCTTGCCGGGCCTGCCGTTCCACTGCGCGAGCACGCCGCTCGTGGTCGTCGGGTCCCTCTGCGCGAGCGGGGACAGCTCCCCGTTGTTGGCATAGACGAGGCGTCCCTGGCCGGAGTAGCCGCCCTTGCCGTGGTAGCCCGGGAGGAGAGTGCCGTCATGGCGCTTGACGCCCTGGATGTTGCCGTCGCGGAACAGTTCCGTCACCTTGAGCGTGTCCACGTCGATCTCGTACACGCCCTCCTCCATCGTCATCGTGTATATCTTGTGCGCCGGGTCGAAGAGATGGCGCGCGGACGCGGTGAGCCGTCCGTAGAGGTTGGTGGTGCCGTCGTCGTTGATAGGCTTCATCACGCGGACGTTCCCCTTCGCGTCGATCGCGTACGGTCCGATGAAGAGCTGGTTGGACTCGCGGTGGATGAGACGGTTCGCCGGTGTTCCGCCGATGGACTCCGCGCGTATGACGCGCGTCATGTCCGGCTTGATCTCGTAGAGCTTGTCCGTCGAGCCGTTCGGCTCGTGCGGAGCGTACGAGATCGCCCACAGGCTCCCGGCCCACGGAACGACGGCGCCGGTGCCGCACTCGCCCTCGCGGTTGAAGGTATGGATGTCGGGGTTTACGCCCGATATGAATGCCGCCGCCAGCGCCGATGCCATGATTGTCATTTCGCTCACCTCCTGTTTGATTATTCAGCAGACTGCCCCCTCGGGGCCCCGAGTCCCTCCACGGCGAAGGAAAGACTGTATCTTCCCGCACCGGGCATGTACGGCTCGTGCGCCGTCGCACCCCAGCTGTTGTCGCCGCCTACGCCCATCTGCACCGCGTCGACCACGACGGTTATCCTGCCTTCGTCGCGGAGGTCCCACTGGTGCCGGGCTTTCTCCAGGGACTCCTGCGAGTATGGCCATGCATTGAAGCCGAACGGAGCGTCCAGGGCGGTCAGGCGTATCGTCCGTCCCTCCGCGTTCGAGAACTCGACCCAACGGCATCCGCCGCGGTGCCCCTGCTCGCCTGGCTCGATGTAGTTGTCGGGGTTGAGCGGCGCGCCGGAGACGTACTTGATTCCGCCGTCGGTCCCGGCGAGACCGCTCGAGACGCCGATGTCCGCCTCGTGCACGCCGAGGAGGGCGGACGTCTGGCGGTCGGAGTAGTTCTCCCACGGGCCGAGTCCGTACCACCTCACCTTCGTGAAGCCAGCCGGAATGTCGAACGACACGCCGACGCGCGGTATCTTCGGGAGACTGCCGTCCTTGACGTCCAGCGAAAGCGCGACGACGGTCCTGCCGTCGGCGCGCGAGGTCGCGAGCGACGCCTCTGCGCCGTCAGGCGCCCTCTGCGACGCCGTCGCGTCCTTCCACGCCCTGCACTTCTCCGGCATTCCCCAGCCGCGGTCGTTGTCGACCGGCGCGCGCCAGAAATTCATCCTGAAGCGCGGGTCGCCCTGCCTCCCGGCGGCGGCAGGCGGGACGGCCGCGACGAACGGCCTGACGAACTGGTCGTGGGCGAACGGCTCCTTCGCGCCATCCCTGAAGAACGAGAAGGTTATCGCATCGCCGTCTGGGGCGTCCGGGACCACGACATCGGAGACGGCGTCGGGGGCGATGCCGGAGAGGTCGAGTCGCCCCTCCGCGACTGGATTTCCGCCCTTCTCCACCTTCCACGTCCCCTTCACGCCGTCGAGCGACGTGAAGCGGAAGGCGTTGTATATCTTCGCGGTCTTCGCCGCCCAGTCCCACGAGTCGACGTGGACGGGCTGGTAGGCGTGCTTGACCTCCATGCATCCGGGATGGTACGTGCGGTCGGCCGCGACGATTCCGTTGCAGTTGAAGTTGTCGTCGTTGGGCTTGTCGCCGAAGTCGCCGCCGTAGGCGAGCCACCTGCCGCGTCCGTCGGTCTTCCAGACGGCCTGGTCGACGAAATCCCAGATGAACCCGCCCTGCGCGCCGGGGTACTTCCTGACGACATCCCAGTAGTCGTGGATGGACCCGTTGGAATTGCCCATCGCGTGCGTGTACTCGCAGAGGATGTACGGCTTCTTCGGGTTGTTCCCGAGATATCTCGCCTCGTCGCGCGCCGTCGCGTACATCGGGCACTTGACGTCGCTGTGGTCGGAGTCCTGCGCGCCCTCGTACTGGATCGGACGCGTGGGGTCGACGGCCTTCATGGCCCTGTACTCGTCGGACATCGCGGGCCCGTCGCCGGACTCGTTGCCGAGCGACCAGGTCACGATCGACGGGTGGTTCCTGAACGTCTTGACCATGTTCACGCCGCGCTCGACGATCGCGCCGCGGTACAGCGGGTTCTTCGGCAGGTACTCGCCGTTCTTCCCGTAGAAGTCCTTCACTCCGTGCGCCTCGACGTTCGCCTCGCAGACGACGTAGATGCCCTCGCGGTCGCAGAGCTCGTACCACGTCGGGTCGTTCGGGTAGTGCGAGGTGCGGACGGCGTTGATGTTGAGGTCGTGGAATATCGCGATGTCGCGCTTCATGCTCTCGAGCGAGACCGTGTAGCCGGTAGACGGCTCCATCTCGTGGCGGTCGACGCCCATGAAGAGGGCGCGCTTTCCGTTTATGTACATGACCGCGTCCCTGATCTCCACCTTGCGGAAGCCGAACGCGACGGCGCGCCAGTCGCTCTTCGAGAACCATCCCGGCGCCTTGAACTCGACCGCCTCGCAGTACATGTTCGGCGACTCCGGGCTCCAGAGCTTCGGATTGTCGTACCTCTTCTCGACGAGGACATTCCCGTTCTCGTCGCGGATGACCAGCGTCCCCGTCCCGAAATCATCAGAGAGCCGCGTCTCGACGACAAGGTCCTTCGCGGCGTCGGGACGCTCGGACACGAGCCATACGTCCCGGAAGATGCCGGAGAGCCGCCAGAAGTCCTGGTCCTCGAGAAACGACCCGTCGCAGTGCTTGAGCACCTCCACCTCCAGGAGGTTCTCCCCGTCCTTCAGATACGGCGTGAGGTCGAACTCGGCCGGCAGACGGCTGTCCTCGCTGTAGCCGACCTCCCTGCCGTTGAGCCTGACGTACATCGCGGAGCTGACGCCCCCGAAGTGGATGACTGTGCGGCGCCCCTTCCAGCCGCGGGGAAGCGCAAAGGTGCGCGAATAGAGCCCGACGGGGTTGCGGAAGTAGAAGCTGGTGTAGTGCTTCGGGGGATCCGTCATCGGGTCTCCGTCCCTGTAGCCGGCGATCGGATAGGTCGCGTTGGTGTAGAGGGGAGGGTCGAAATCGCCCTGAAGCTGCCAGCAGCCGGGAACCTCGATCCGGGCGGACTTCTCCCACCGCTCCGCGTCGACGTTGTGCTTCCACTTGAAGTCCCATGTCCCGTTCAGCGGTTCGATCCACTTCGAATCGGTGCGCGGGCGTTCGCCCTTCGCTATGGCAACGGCCACGGCGCGGCTCTCGCACGGCACGGCGACCGCGCGCGCGGGGAGGCGGTTTATGGAATTGACGGCAGGGTCCCGCCACGGCGCCTTCGAACCTTCGGCGGACGCGGAGAGCGCGGCAACGGCGACGCATGCGCCGCAAATGACTCTGTTCATATTTGCTCCTTCCGGTTGTACGGAGGTATTTTACCATATTGGCGGCGCATTCCGCTACTTCACGGTCAGTCTGCGCTCGCGGGGAAGGTTGTACAGTCAGTCAGGTGCGCCAAGCTGGGAATGCAGGGTTTCGAGGTGGCGGATGTCCGGATGGCCGACGATGCGCTTGTCGCAGACGCGGAAGCGGTATCCGTTCGCCCAGAGCATCTTCCTCACGCGCATCTCCGGCAGCGTGTCGCGCGAGTGTATCGCCGACATCACCTTCGAGCGCATCTCCGGAGTTATCGTGTCCATGCATTCTCCCAATGGGCGTTAAGTCCCCAGTCGTCCGCCATTCGCCGATGTCCTTGGCATTGTTCCGTAGTCTATGCAACCTTGCCGCCGCGCTCCGGAACCTCTTCCCCGCACCTCCCTCTCGCCGCCTTCGCGAGCCGCCTCCACCACCGCCTTTTCGTCCGCTCCGTAATCTCATTCGCGTACTTCTCCCTCCACGCGGCGAGCATGTTCGCGTCCTCCACCCGCTCCGGGTCCGTCAGTGCGTCCAGCCGCGCCATCAGCGCCGTCGCGCCCGGGCCTATTCCAGCAACAACTTCCAGCCATATCGCCCGCGCCCTCACAATCGCCAGCTCCGGCGCCGCCTTGCCCTCTCCGCGCCTCTCCGCACGCCCCTCTCCGCGCCCTTTCGCACACGTCTCCGTGCTTCCACCTCCGCGCCACTCCATGGCTTCACCTGCGCTGGCAACACCCCCGCCCGCGATTTCGTCCGCACCGTAATCTCGTTTCGCCTCATCCTTCCGCTCTGCCCAGCCCTGCGGCAACACGACGTCCGCCGGCGTCGGGTCCGCGAGTTCGGCGACCTGCTTCAGCTTCTTCGCCGCGGCCTTGTACCGCATCGCCGTCGTGTACTTCTCGGAGACTTCGGGAAGATTCTCGCATAGCCAGCCCTTTATCCCGGGGTTGCGGCCTATTATCACCCCGTCCTCGTCGCGCCTCAGCGAGTTGTCCAAATAGCACTCGAGGTCCTCCAAAAGGCTTCCGAAGCGAATCGCCGCCTCGTGCGAGTCCCTGCGGCGGTTCCATGCGCCGAGTATCGCCTCGCGCGTCGGGCACGCATTGGTCGTAGCACGTGCACGGATCTTCCGCCGCGCCGCGGCAAGCGCGCGGCGCCTTTCGTTCTCCGCCTCGTAGTACCTGGGGCGCCTCACGGCCGCCTTCAGCTTCGCGACGCGGCGCGAGCAGTCCATGCGCCTTGCGCCGAGGTACATCCACCAGAAGTCGCCGCGCGTCAGGTACTCAAAGACATCGCAAGCGCTGATGAACCCATATGGACCGCTGTTCATCGGGCGGTTCATGTAGTCCTCGAAATCGCCGATCCTCGGCCTCTCGTCGCCGAGCTCGGTCCACATCTTCACTATCTTTGCCCTCTTCATGGCAAGCATCATACCAAACCCGTGTGAGGGAGGCAACGAGAAAATGAGATTATGGTGCGGACGAAATATAATTACTGCTTTCGGTTCGCCGCGAAGTCAATATTTGGCACTTCGCACCAGTTCATTGCGGAGCGTGGTCCATTCCCTCAAATCGACGTGGGGCCGCAATTCGATCCGAACCCGCGAATCGGCGAGAATCCCCGTTGTGGTATAATATGCGGCGATTCCGCCGCGACGGAGGGGTTTTGCGGCGGTTGCCGGAATGCTGGTCGTGAAGGAGATGAGAATGAGACTGAATGTCGAAATCGCCGCCATCGCGATGGCGGTCGCCGCGCCGTGCTTCGCGGCGCGCGTGACTGTGCTTCACACGAATGACACGCATGCGCACGTCGACGACGGAAGCGTCGCGTTCTCCGCCATCGCGGCCGAAAAGACGAGGCTTGCCGCCGCCGGCGAGAACGTGGTCCTCGTGGATGCTGGCGACTACGTCCAGGGGACGGCGCTCGGCGGGTTCGACGAGGGGCGCAGCGTCATCGGAATCATGAACGCGGCGGGCTACGACGTCGCGACGCTCGGCAACCACGAGTTCGACTACGGCATCGACGCCATGCTCCGCAACGTCGGGCTTGCGAAGTTCAGGACGGTCTGCTGCAACTTCGTCCGGAAGGCGTCCCCCGCCGACCGCGGCACGAGGGTATTCCCGGCCTACGCCGTCGTCACGAGCGGCACCGTGCGCGTCGCCTTCGTCGGCGTCACGACGCCGACTACGCTGGTGTCCGCGAAGCCGTCCACCTTCCTGGACCCCGCCGGCGCATGGCGCAAGTACGACTTCCTCGCGGGCGAGAGGGGCGACGAGCTCTATGCGGCAGTGCAGAGCGCAGTCGACGAGGCCGCCGCGCAGGCGGACTACACCGTCGTCGTCGGGCACATGGGCGTTTCGCCTGACTGCACGGGCTACCGCTCGACGGACGTCATCGCGCACACCACGAACTTCGTCGCGTTCATCGACGGGCACTCCCACTCCGAGTTCACTGGGACGCGCGTCCGGAACGCCGCCGGCAAAGAGGTCGTCCTCACGCAGAGCGGCAGCTACCTCGGCGTCCTCGGCGCGCTTGTCTTCGAAGACGGACAGTGCGTCTCGGCCGGCACGGTCTTCTCGCGAGGAGCGAAGGACGCCGAGGTCGAGCGCCTGGAGAAGGAGCTTGCCGACGCCGTGGAGCGCCAGCTCGGGCAGGAGGTCGCGGTCGCGCCGACGGCGATCTCCGCCTACGTCCCCGGCACGACTGACCGCCTGGCGCGGCGCGAGGGGTGCGCGGCTGGCGACTACGCCGCGGACGCGGCATGGTGGTACGCCGGCGAGAAGGCGTCGCTCGCATGCGACTTCGCGCTCATGAACGGCGGAAACGTCAGGGCCGACATCCCGTCCGGCAGGGTCTCGCTGAAGGACTTCCGCACGGTCCAGCCGTTTGCCGGCGCGCTGGGCGTCGTCGAGGCCACCGGGCGCCAGGTGCTGGACGCGCTGGAGTTCGGCGCGCAGGCCGTGGGCGAGGGCGAGTTCGGCGGATTCCTCCAGGTCGCCGGCCTTCGCTACACGGTGAACGCCGCGAGGAGGCCGGGGGTGCGCATGGACGCCACCGGATCCTGGATCGCCGGGCCGAAGAACGGCGCCTACCGCGTGAAGGACGTGAAGGTCTACGACCGCTCGACGGGCAGGTACCGGGCCCTCGACCCGGACGCCGTCTATCGCATCGTCGGCAATGCATTCACGCTCGTCGAGGGCGGCGACGGATTCGCGATGTTCAAGGGCGCGAAGGTGGTGGAGAACGGACTTGCCACGGACTACCTCGTGCTTGCGGAATACGCGAAGGCGTTCTCAAAGGGCGAGGACGGCATGCCGCGGCTCGCCAGCGAAGGTTCGCCGCTTGCGTCGCTTCCCGCCTATCCGATCGCGTACGAGAAACCGCACGGGTCCGGACGCATCGTCATCGTCACCGGACTCGCGCGCTGAACAGCGGACCGGCCGGCGGGCGTCAGTCCAGCAGTGCGCCGAGGTGCATGCCGTGCGACGCCTTGAGAAGCACGAGGTCGCCCGCCGACACGTCGACGCGGAACTTCTTCCTCAGCGTCTTCAGCTCCTTGTAGACAAGGTGGCAGAGACACTGCGACGACATCTCCCCGACGCCGATTACAAGCGGGATGCCGAGCGACATTGCATGGTCAAACACCTTCCTGTGCATTTCGAGCGAGCGCTCGCCGAGCTCGAACATGTCTCCCAGCACCGCCACGCGCTTTCCGTCGCACGGCGTCTTGGCGAACGCGTCGAGCGCGGCGATCATCGAGTCGGGATTGGCGTTGTAGGTGTCGTCGATGAAGGTCGCGCCCCATTTCTCGACCTTGCGCCACCTCGCGCCGGGGAGGGAGAATCCCTCGAGCGCCGCGGCGCATGCGCCGCGCGTTGCGCCGAAGCGCTCGGCGAGCGCAAAGGCCAGGCAGGCGTTCGAGACGTTGTGCTCGCCCGGAAGCACGCCCTCGAGCGCCTTCGCCATCCACTCCTGGCGCGGATCGGCCTCGATCAGCTCGCAGGCGCAGAGCCCACGCAGGATGTCCAGCCGCGCGTTCTCCCTCGACACGACGCCGAACTCCTTCGCGCGCTCAAGCACGACGCCCTTCTCTCGGGCGATTCCGTCCCGGTCGCCGAAGAACTCGATGTGCGCCGTGCCGACGTTGGTTACCAGCGCGCAGTCCGGCTCCGCCACGTCGCACAGGTGCGCGATCTCGCCGGGGTGGTTGGTCCCCATTTCGACGACGAGGAAGTCCGCGTCCTTCGGACAGTTGAGAATCGTGACCGGGACGCCTATGTGGTTGTTGTAGTTCCCCTCCGTGGCGTGGACCTTCCCGACGGTCGAGAGGAACGCCTTGACAAGCTCCTTTGTCGTGGTCTTGCCCGCGGAACCGGTGACGCATACGACCTTCGCCTTCAGCGAACGGCGGTACTCGCGCGCAACGCGGTCGAGCTCGCCGTATCCGTCCACAATCCCCGCCGCTCCGGCCGCGAGCGCCTGGGGAATGTAGTCGTGGCCGTCGCCATTCTCGCCCTTCAGCGCGACAAAGAGCATCCCCGGCCTGACCTGCCTGGAATCGAACGTCGCCCCCTTGAACGAAAGTCCGTCCGGCGCCGCCGTCTGTTTCTCGACCATCTGACTCCTCCCTTTCCAGGCACTCCGCCTGCCGTCCCTCAACGGGCGGTATTATATCACAAACCAGGCACGGAGAACGTCCTGCCGCACATGTGGCAGGTGATGTCGACCGTCGGCGGAAGCGACGCGCGCTCCTCAGGCGAGAGCGCCGCCAGCATCGCGGCCGCGCGCTCCGGCGAGCACCGGCAGGCGAACGAGAGCGGCGTGGACCTGCGCAGCTCCGCATGGGCCAGCCCGAGCTTCGACAGAATGCCGCGCGACGATGCCGCAAGGGCGCCTGGCCTCGACTTCCCGACGAGATCGACGGAAAGGACGCCCGTCCGCTCGGCGTCCGGCAGCTCCTCGACCATCACGCCGCGCGCCTCGAGTATCTCCACGTCGTCGCTGACCGACGCCTCGAGGAAGATGACGGCCCTGCGCTGGAGGGACCCGGCGAGATACCCGTCCAGGGAGGTCGAGATGCCCTGCGAGACGATGCGCCCCGGCACGGACCGCGTGACCTGCACCTGGCGTTCGCCGACGGCCTTGCGCTCGTCCGGAATCCCGAGTCCGTCGAAGCCGTCCAGTATCTTCCTCTCCGTGTAGCCACGGAGCGTCCCGGCGGCGGTGCACTCCACGTTGAATCCGCCGAGCGGGCCCTTGCACTTCATCTGCACGGAAACGACCTCGTCCGCCTCCGAGGTCTCAGCGCCCAGAAGCGCCGCGGCGGCGAGCGCCTTTGAGAGGAAATAGGCGCTGGCCGGTCCGCACAGATGGGCTCGCGCCAGCTCCTGCGCGGCCGACGTCACGTCGGCGATCGTGACCGCGACCTTCTTCTCCGCATCGAACCACTCTTCCCTCCTGTCCTTCATCGCGCCTCCCGGTTCAGAACGAAAACTGCAGTCCCAGCGACAGCGTGTGCACGGTCTCGACGCCGTCGTCCACCCCGAGCGCAATCCCCGCGTCGAAGCGCAGCGCCCAGGTGCCGCCGAGGTAGTAGAGCGCGCCTGCGCCGAAGTGGGGGCCGGCCGGCCCTCCGTGCGTCCAGCACTTCGCGCCGACGGTGAAGAAAGGATCGAACCGCGAAT
>JAFRJH010000055.1 GCA_017432385.1 Kiritimatiellia bacterium | reverse complement strand
CGCGCGCGTCGAGTGGTCCCGCGAGGGCAAGGTGCCGCTGCACACGCTCCGCGCGAACATCGACTACGGATTCGCAGAGGCCAACACCACCGCCGGCAAGATCGGCATCAAGGTGTGGATCTGCAAGAAAGAGGGTTTCCAGGCCCGTCAGCCGCGCGGCGAACGCCATGGCGAGCGTCGCGAGCGCGGAGACCGCAAGGAAGGGAAGTAAGCCATGCCTTTGATGCCTAAGAGAGTCAAGTACCGCAAGGTTTCGAAGGGCAACCGCTCGGGCTACGCCACGTCCGGCACGGAGCTCGCGTACGGCGAGTTCGGCCTGAAGGCGCTCACCCGCGGGCTTCTCACCGCGACCCAGATCGAGGCGTGCCGCGTCGCGATCAACCGCGAGATGAAGCGCAAGGGCAAGCTCTGGATCCGCGTGTTCCCCGACAAGCCCGTCACCCGCAAGCCTATCGAAGTGCGTATGGGCGGAGGAAAGGGCAACCCGGAGTTCTGGGCGGCCGTCATCCTCCCCGGCAAGGTGCTCTTCGAGGTCGGCGGCGTCAGCGAGGAGGTCGCCAAGGAGTGCCTGCGCCTCGCCGCCACCAAGATCGGCATTCACACGAAGTTCATAACCCGCGCAGGAGTCAAGATCTAATGAGCACGGAAACCAATGCCCGCGGCGCGCGCAAGGTGCGCAAGGGAGTCGTTGCGTCCAAGATGGGCGCGAAGAGCGTGGTCGTCGCCGTCTCGTACCGCGAGGTCCACCCCGTATACGGGAAGGTCATCACGCGCACGAAGAAGTACCACGTGCACGACGAGGACGACACGGCTAAGGTCGGCGACACCGTCGCCATCATGGAAACGCGTCCGCTGAGCGCCACCAAGCGCTGGCGCATCGTGAAGTAAGGAGACGACGAAATGTTGCAGGAACTCTCCAATCTGGTGGTTGCGGACAACACGGGCGCCAAGCGTGCCATGTGCTTCCGCATCCTCAAGCAGCGCAAGGAGTATGCGCACCTCGGCGACATCATCCGTGTCGCGATCAAGGAGGCTTCGCCCACGAGCTCGATCAAGAAGGGCTCCGTGGCGACGGCCGTGATCGTCAGGACCGGCCAGCCGATCCGCCGCGAGGACGGCTCGACCGTCCACTTCGACCAGAACGCGTGTGTTCTCGTCGACTCGAAGCTCAACCCGATCGGCACCCGCGTGTTCGGGCCCGTCGCCCGCGAGCTCCGTGACAGGAACTACATGAAGATCCTCTCGATGGCCCCGGAAGTGGTCTGACACAAGGAGCAACTATCATGGCTATCGCAAGAATCAGGAAGAACGACACGGTCATCGTGACCTGCGGCAACGACGCGGGCAAGACCGGAACCGTGATGAGCGTCGACCCCAAGAAGGGGACGGCCATCGTCGCCGGAATCAACGTCCACAAGAAGGCGATGCGCCGCACCGAGAAGCAGGCGGGCGGCCTCGTCGAGAAGGAGCTCCCCGTCAGGCTCTGCAAGCTCATGCCCTACGACGCCGAGGCGAAGCGCGGAACGCGCGTCCGCACCGGCTCGAAGGAGGGCAAGAAGGCTCGCGTCTCGGTCAAGAGCGGGAAGACCCTCTAAGGAAGGAACTGGTCATCATGGCAAGACTAAAGGACGAATACGCGAGCCGCATGGTCCCCGAGCTCGAGAAGAAGCTCGGCACCACGAACAAGATGCTCGTTCCCCGCCTCCAGAAGATCGTCGTGAACATGGGCTTCGGCATCGTCTCGAAGGACGAGCAGAAGCAGCTCGTCGACGACATGACGGCGATCACCGGCCAGAAGCCGCAGCTCTTCCGCGTGAAGAAGTCGATCTCGAACTTCAAGCTGCGCGAGGGCATGGTCATCGGCGCGAAGGTCACGCTTCGCGGCGAGCGCATGTGGGAGTTCGCCGACCGCCTCATCTCGGTTGCGCTCCCCAGGATCCGCGACTTCCGCGGAGTCTCCAACAGGGGCTTCGACGGGCGCGGCAACTACACGCTCGGCCTCAAGGAGCACTCGATCTTCCCCGAAATCGTGGAGACCGGGTCCGCCCACTCAGGCATGGACATCACGTTCGTGACGAGCTCAACAGACAACAAGGCCGCCAAGGAGCTTCTCGTCTCCATGGGCATGCCGTTCGCCGGGAGGAACTAATCATGGCTAAACAGTGCCTTATCGAAAAGCAGAAGAGGGCGCCCAAGTTCAAGGTGCGCGCGTACAACCGCTGCCAGCGCTGCGGCCGCCGCCACGCGTACATCCGCAAGTTCGGCGTCTGCCGTCTCTGCTTCCGCGAGCTCGCCGTGGCCGGTCTCATCCCCGGCGTCACGAAGGCCTCGTGGTAACAAACAGGAAAGGAATCACAAAAATGACACTCGATCCCATTTCCGACATGCTCACGACGATCCGCAACGGACAGAAGGCCCGCCTTCACTCCGTCGCGACCCCCGCGAGCAACCTCAAGGGCGAGATCGCCCGCGTCATGAAGGAGTCCGGCTACATCGTCGACGCCGTCACGACGTCTGAATTCTCCAAGAAGCTCGTCATCACGCTCAAGTACTCCGACAAGGCGGTCCCCGCCATCACGGAGCTCAAGCGCATCTCGAAGCCGGGCCTCAGGAAGTTCGTCTCGGTCCCCGAGATCCCCGCCGTCCTCGACGGCATGGGCCTCGCGATCCTCTCCACCTCCAAGGGCGTCATGTCCGGCGCGGAGGCGAAGAAGGCGCGTCTCGGCGGAGAAATCATCTGCACGGTCGCATAATTCAGGAGCCACAGACAATGTCTCGAATCGGTAAAGAACCCGTCAAGCTCGCCGATGGCGTCACCGCCACGGTCTCGGGCCAGAAGGTGACGGTCAAGGGCAAGCTCGGCGAGCTTTCCTACACGATGCATGAGGGCATCACGGCGAAGGTGGAGGACGGCAGGATCGTCTGCGAGTGCGCGGACGACGCCAGGCTCGGCAACTTCCACGGACTCGCCCGCGCGCTGATCAACAACATGGTGATCGGCGTGTCGCAGGGCTACAAGAAGCAGCTCTCCATCGAGGGCACCGGCTTCAAGGCCGTCCTGAAGGGCAAGGAGCTCGCTCTTTCGCTCGGTTTCGCGTCCCCGAAGATCTACGTGATTCCCGAGGGGATCACCTGCACCGTCGAGAACGACGGGCTCCAGGTCACGGTCTCGGGCTGCGACAAGGACAAGGTCGGCGAGGCCGCCGCCCGCATCCGCGCGTTCTATCCCGCCGAGCCCTACAAGGGCAAGGGCATCAAGTACGTCGGCGAGCACATCCGCCGCAAGCAGGGCAAGAAGGTCGCCTAACCGCGTCCAAAGGAGAAACTTAAATGAGCTTCAACCGCAAGGATCAGCGCCAGAAGAGGCATCTCCGCCTCCGCCAGCGCATCGTCGGCACCGCGGCGCGTCCGCGCATGTCGATCTGCGTGACGAACAAGCACATGTACGTCCAGTTCATCGACGACGACGCGGGCAAGACCCTCGCCCAGGCGAACACGCTCAAGGACGAGAAGGCCAACCTCGAGGTCGCGAAGGCGCTCGGGGCGAAGGCCGCCGAGGCCGCGAAGGCAGCCGGCATCTCCGTCGTGGTCGTCGACCGCGGCGGTTTCAAGTACACCGGCCGCGTCGCGGCGATCGTGGAGTCCGCCGTCGAGGCGGGGCTCTCCGTCAGCGCAAAGAAAGAGGAGGCTAAGTAACCATGGCTCAGAATCGCGACAAGCGCAACGAAATGGGCGCGCAGGACGACCTCGACGAGCACACGGTGTTCATCAACCGCTGCGCCAAGACCGTCAAGGGCGGCCGCCGCATGAGCTTCTCCGCCGTCATCGTCGTCGGCGACAAGGAGGGCAGGGTCGGCGTGGGCTTCGGCAAGGCCAACGAGGTCTCCGACGCCATCCGCAAGGGCGGCGACGCGGCCCGCAAGGACATGCGCAAGATCACCCTCCACGGCAAGACAATCCCGCACGACGTCGAGGGCGTCTGCGACGGCGGCCGCGTGATTCTCAAGCCCGCTCCGGACGGCACGGGCCTCATCGTCGGCGGCGGCATGCGCCCTGTCCTCGAGGCCGTCGGAATCCGCGACGCCGTCGGCAAGTCCCTTGGTTCCAAGAACCGTCTCAACGTGGTCAAGGCCACGATGAACGCGCTCATGAAGCTCCGCAGCGCCGAGGAGATCGCGGCGGTCCGCGCGTAAGGAAAGGAAACTGGAAATGGAACTCAATTCTCTTACGAACACCCCCGGAGCCCGCCAGCGCCGCAAGCGCGTCGGCCGTGGCTGCGGATCTGGCATGGGCAAGACCTCGACGAAGGGCCAGAAGGGCCAGGCGTCGCGCAAGGGCCACAAGCACAAACTCGGCTTCGAAGGCGGCCAGATGCCGCTCGTCCGCCGTCTTCCGAAGCGCGGCTTCAACAACGCCGCGTTCAACGCGAAGGCCCTCGCCGTCAACGTCTCGGACCTCGAGAAGAAGTTCGAGACCGGCGCCGAGATCACGGTGGTGACGCTCGCCAAGGCGGGCTTCGCCGACAACAAGGCGCCGAAGGTGAAGATCCTCGGCAACGGCGAGCTCACCAAGAAGCTCACCGTCAAGGGTGTCCCCTGCTCCGCTGCGGCCAAGGCCAAGATCGAGGCTGCCGGCGGTACGGTCGCCTGAGCGGCGGCTGGTTGCGCCATATGGAGCTCTCGCTTCCAAGAAAGGCGCTTGTAACGGGCGCGGCCGGTTTCCTCGGCAGCCACCTCTGCAGGAGGCTGCTCGAGGACGGCTACGAGGTCACCGCGCTCGACAATCTCTTCACGGGCACGAAGCGGAACATCGAGGGGTTTCTCGCAAACCCCAGGTTCTCCTTCGTGCTCCATGACGTGACCCAGCCGTACTGGGGGCAGTTCGACGAGATATACAACCTCGCCTGCCCCGCAAGTCCGGTCCACTACCAGCACAATCCCGTCGAGACCACGAAGTCCAGCGTCCTCGGGATCATGAACATGCTCGACCTCGCCCTCAAGACGAAGGCAAGGCTCCTGCATACGTCCACCAGCGAGATCTACGGCGACCCGCTCGTGCATCCGCAGGTCGAGAGCTACTGGGGCAACGTGAACACAATCGGCGTCAGGAGCTGCTATGACGAAGGCAAGCGCTGCGCCGAGACGCTGGCCGCCGACTACCGGCGCGAGTACGGCGTCGACGTGAGGATGGTCCGCATCTTCAATACCTACGGGCCGAACATGCACCCGAAGGACGGACGCGTCATATCCAACTTCATAATGCAGGCCCTCCGCGACGAGGACATCACCATTTTCGGCGACGGCAGCCAGACGCGCAGCTTCCAGTACTGCGACGACCTCGTCGAGGCCATGCGCCGCTACATGGAGCTTCCGCGCGCCGAGGTCGACGCGTTCTGCGCGAGGCACGCACTCGGCGCACCCGTCGTCAACACCGGCAACCCCGGCGAGTACACGATACGCCAGCTTGCAGAGGAGACGCTCAGGCTGATCCCCGAGTCGAAGTCGAAGATCGTGAGCCGGCCCATTCCGGCGGACGACCCGAAGCGCCGCAAGCCCGACATATCGCTCGCAAAGGAGCTCCTCGGCTGGGAGCCTGTGATTCCCCTCCGCGAGGGGCTGGCGAAGACAATCGGGTATTTTCGCGCTTTCGTCTCCGAAAGAGGCTCGAAATGACGCGGTTTTGCCGTCGGGCGCTTTTTTTGGTATAATAACCCAAAATGAAGAAGTATGCGTTTCTGGCGGGCTTTGCGTTCGCCGTTCTCGCTTTCGCCGCCGTATGGCTCGGAGGCCTGAACCAGGACGAGGGCTGGTATCTCTACGCCGCGAACATGGTCCGCGACGGACGGATGCCGTACCGCGACTTCTTTTTCACCCAGGGTCCGCTTATGCCGATCGTGTACTCCGCCTTTGCCGGGGTCTGGGACCGCTGGGGGCTTCTAGGTGCCCGGGTGCTCACCTGCGTGATAGGCCTCGCCGCGACGGTCTTTGCCGCGTCGCTTGCTCGAATGCTCGCGCCTGAAGGGAGGAAGGGGTGTGCCTTCGCGCTCGTGTCGCTCCTCCTCGGCTCCAACCTCTACCACGTATACTACACCTCCACGCCGAAGACGTACGCCCTCGCGTCGCTTTTCGTCTCGGCAGGGTACTTTCTTCTCGCAGCCGCTTTCACCGACCGCGGCGCGCGCCTGCGCAGGACGCTTCTTTTCGGGGCGGGCGCGTCGATGGCTTTCGCCTGCGGCTCCCGCATAAGCCTCGGGATGCTTCTTGCGGCGTGCGGATTCGGGCTTCTTTTCTCTTTCCGGCGCCTCGGATGGTCCTTTCTCTGGTTCGGACTCGGCGGCGCCCTCGCCCTCGCGCTTGTGTACGGTCCGTTCCTGCTTGACGCCGGTGCGTTCAAGGGCCTCGTCGCCGCCCAGCGCTACCACGCCGCGCGCGGCGGCTTCGACGTCGTCTTCACTGTTGGCAGCGTGAGCCGCCTCGTCCGCTGGTATCTGCCGGTGTTCGTGCTTCTCGGCCTTGGCGTCGCGGCGCGGGCGCGAGGGCGCGGCGGAATCGCCGCGGAGCGTCCGTCCAACCCCGCGCTACCCCTGCTTTTCTGGGGATTCGGAGCCGTGTTCGCGCTCCAGATACTTGCGCCTTTTCCGTACGAGGACTACCAGGTGCCGATAATGTGCCTGCTTGCCGCCGGCGCGTCCGTGCTGGCGTGCTCCGGGGAGGGCGGATCGCCGTTCTCGGTCCCGCAGAAGCTGCTTCCGGTGCTCGTCCTCGGACTCGCCTGGGCGTGCTCGTTCGGGAGCCCCCAGCTCGAGGACTGGATGACGAACGGGCAGGACAGGTTCTGGACGCTCAAGAAGGACAAGTGCGAGCT
>JAFRJH010000054.1 GCA_017432385.1 Kiritimatiellia bacterium | reverse complement strand
TTGAATCCAAGCAGCTTCGCCTTCTCGAAGCGGAGGGCGAGAATCTCGTCGATCCTCGCTGTGTTCTCAGGCGCACGCGTCGAGCGGGCGCGGAAGAGCTTTTCGCGCACCTCGCGGTCGGCGCAGTGCTTCATCGTCTCCGGATATTCTGCGTCGTCGATTGTGTAGACCCTGCCGTCCTTCTCGTACCTGAAGGCGTCCGTCGCGTCCAGAACCGCGTTCGAGAAGTCCATCGCAAGCTTCGCGAGCCGCCTGCTGATCTCGTTGAACCGGTCCTTCGCCGCGCCCTCGAGCGAAACGCCGGCCAGCTCCGCGGCCTGCACCGACTTCTCGAGGATGCGCCGCCGCGTCGCGTCGCCGTCCGCGCCGATTCCGGCCAGCACGCCCTTCGACAGCTCGTAGAGGCGCCTCGACTGCGCGACCCTGAGGGAGAACTCGACGGCCTTCGGCTGGAAGTCCTCCTCGACCTTCCGCCATGCGTCAGAGTTCCTGACCGCGGTCATGTGCGAGACCATGTGCCAGAGGTCCCAGAGCGGACGCGTCGCGTCGTCGAGCGCCCATTCAAGGCCCTCGAACGTCGAGGCGTCCGACGCCTCCACCGCCGACACGCCCCTCTCCGCCTCGGCGAGAAGACGCGGCAGCTCCGCCGCGGCGCCTTCGGGCGTCAGCGAGCCCCAGTCAGGAAAGTGTTTTTCTGCCATGCGCGAATTATACCACAATTCCGGCGCGGGAGCCGCGCCTGGCGCGCAGTCTGGAATCCCTGAGCCATATCTTGCCTTGACCAACGTCATTCGCGCAGCGCACTCCGCAGACGGGCACCACGGGGTCCCGTGGCATCCCCCTTCGTCGCCTGAAAGTCCGCGGCAAAAGCGCCGCGCTGCGGGCGACGCTTATTTTGACGGGAGCGTCTTGCCGGGCGTGATAATCGGCGACTGAAGGATCGTGAGGACGACTGCGCCTCGGCGGACGAGACGGTAGTCTTCGCCGCGCCTCTCGTAGCGCGGCAGGGCGTATGCGATGTCGATGGCAAGATCGCCGAGCTTGCCGACGAACGTCTGCACCTTGTCCAGTCCGAGAAGCGCGCGCGAGTCGCCGAACGTCGGGACGCCGTCTCCCAGAACCTCTGCGAGCTGCGCACGCCCCTCCGCCGTATCCGCGACCGGAATCTTCCCGCCGTACGCCGCCTCCAGGCTGTCGAGCACCTCCTTTGCCTGACGCTGAAGCTCCGACTCCTCGACATCGCCTGGATACGCGCGGCGCGCGACGAAGTTCACGACCGGCACCTGATAGAAAGCCCTCGTGCCGCTGTTCGGCTTGCATTCGACAAGCCCCGCGACGGGATGCTCCATAGGCGTCCATTCGTTCTTCGGCGGCCATTCGGACGAATCGCCCTTTTGCCCTTTCTTGTCCTCCGTTGCGTCGAAGTCTATTCCGAAAAGTCTTCCAAGAGCTTCCCTCAGGCGCTTGGCCTCCGCATGCGCCTTCGCCTGCTCCTCCTGCGAGACCAGCCCCGCAATTGACGAAGAGGCGACCGACACAGGCTCCTTTGCGCGTGGGTTAAACGAGGTGTAGACATTTACATGCACGCTGCATCTACGCTTCCTGTCAACCATTCCGGATACAGAATATCCGACAACTACGCCTTCCCTTTCTCCGAAGCCATCGACGTGGCTGAAATTGGTAGAGACGGTCCGGCAGTTTCCAGAATCGCCCTTTGTCATCTGCTCGATGCGCTCGTCGATCTCTTCGTCGGAAAGTTCCCCGCCGTCGTGCTTGCTCGCCTCCATCTTCACGCCGAACAGCTTGGATATGTCGTCCGCGATCTCCTTCATGACATTTCGGCATTCTTCGACCGACAGCGTGCCGCCACTAGCATGCTTTTTCTCCCCAATGTTGAAACCGTAGGAATCAAGTCGGCGCTCCTCGCCCCTGAAACCGAGATGCACTGATTTCACTCCATGGTAAGGCTTGGACAAACCGACGAATCCGTACGCGCTCCAGTTAGTCGTCGTCACCTTCGTCGCAGGATCATACCAGGCGCTTGTATTGGATCGCACGGACTTGCCTAGCCGCACCGCGTAGTTCGTGGACCCAAGCGTCAGGTCAAACGGAGAGTCGACGGTGAAGGCAGATCCATCCGCGGCGGATGCAGAAACTCCGGCGCAAAGCGACATGCCGAGCGAAACTGCGCAAATCAACATAATGCTGTTCTTCATTTTCAACGATCTCCCTTCCGTCCGGACTTGTCGCTGCGCTTCTTCGTCTGCGCCAGAATCGGCGACTGGGCTATTTCCACGACAACCGCGCCGCGCAGAGCGACTTCGTACTTCCCGTTCCGCTTCACGTATGACGGCTGCGCGTACTTGATCCCGATGCTGATGTCGCCGACTCCGCCCTCGAAGAAATCGCCGGTACGTCCGAGCCGAAGCATCGCCCTGAGGTCGCCGAACGCAGGCGGTTCCGCATTCGGATCGTCCTTCTCCGCCGCTTTAGCGTCGACCTCGTATTCCGGAATCTTATCGCCGAATTCACTTTCGAGCGCATCAAGTACCTTCTGCGACTCGGCCTTCAGCTCCTCCTCTCCAACATAGTCGTCGAATGCGTGGCGGATCGCGAAAGTCGTCATCGGGATGAACAGCATGCGGACACCCATGTCAGCCCTGCGCTCGGTGCATCCGGCAAAGGGCTTCTCGAGCGGGAACCATTCGGCCTTCGCCGGAGTGTTTGTAAGCGTCAGCAGCGCGGCGGACATGTCGTTTGTGGAGGACGGCGCGTCGAGATCGACGCCGAAAACACGCTTGATCATTGCGCGCAATGCGTCCGCCTCCCTGTGCGCCTTCTCCTGCTCGGGCGTGCGCAGCGAAAGGTCGACGGCATGCGGCTTGTTCGTGTAGACCGGGATATGCCCGTCGTCGCGGGAGAGTTGACTGGAAGTCGTATGAAAATCACGCGGACGTTCAATGTCAAGACAGATCCAGCACTTCTTGTTTTCATGCATCATCGCCGAGAGGTTATACAACACGTCCCCGTATTTGTTCGTCACTGTCACACTATCATACCGAAAACTCGATGAGAAGCAACTGCCGACTTTCTCGCGCTTCACGAGTTCCTCGATCCTCTCCCTTGCTTCCTCCTCCGCCACGTCGTCGTCCACATCAATCTCCTCGCCGAGTCGCTTGGACATGTCTGCGGCAATTTCACTGTGAATCTTGCAGCATTCGTCGAACGCCAGCGCGCCGGCAAAGCTCTTGCCGTCCTCTCCAATCGAAAGCCTCGCGCTCGAAAGGGCCTTGTCCTCGCCATTGAACGAAAGCCGCGCTTTTTGCGCGCCGAAGTACGGCCGGACGAAGCTCGCCTCGCCGAAATGGTACCAGTTCGTGACCGTCTCGCCAGTCTTCGGATCCTTGCGGACGTCCTTGTGTGACTTGACGGCGCTTCCAAGCGCCTTCGCATACTCGGGCGATCCAATCTCAAGGTCGAAAGGTGAATCGACGACGATCTTGCCGTCCTCTATGCGAAATCCATCGCCCCTCGCCACGCATGCGCACAGCGCGCCGGCGATGCACGCGGACAGAATCTCTCTGCTGAATTTTTTCATGCGCAAGATTATACCATATCCGCGACGCATCCGCCGCGGTGGCAGGGCGGTTTCAGGTCGAGCTTCGGCCAGGAAGAAGTCGCGTTCCGTCCCAGACTAGTCGCGGCGAAGGAGCTCCGCCGCCTCGACGAGGCGGATGAACTCCGCGCGGTAGCCGTTGCCGTCCTCGCCCTTCGCGCCGCGGGCACGCTCGAGGACCGCGCCGAAAGACGCCTCGCCGCTGAACTTCGAGTCCTTGAGCAGAAGCGCGAACTCGGCGACGGCGGACGCGAACCGGAAGTCCTCCGACGGCGTCTTCAAGGTGATCGCGGCTTCGGAGACGGGAATCTCCTTGAGCACGCTCTTGTCGCCGTCGGGCTTCTTCCAGCGGAGCTTCGCCGTGCAGACCTCGCCGCGTCCGGACTCCGTGCGCTTCTGGTACTTGAGCGGATCGACGTCCGCGACCTTCTCCTCCGAACCCGCGGGAACGATTTCGTAGAACGCCGTCATCGTGTGCCCGGAGCCAATCTCGCCCGCGTCCTTCTTGTCGTCGTTGAAGTCCTTCGCCGCGAGCTTGCGGCTCTCGTAGCCGAGCAGCCGGTAGCCCTTCACCTCCGCCGGATTGAACTCGAGCTGGAGCTTCACGTCCTTCGCGACGGTGAAGAGCGTGCCGCCGAACTCGTTTATCATCACCTTCTTCGCCTCCAACACCGAATCGAGGTAGGCGTAGTTTCCGTTGCCCGCCGTCGAAAGCTTCTTCATGGTCGCGTCCTGGTAGTTGCCGCGCCCGACGCCGATCACCGTGAGGAACACGCCGCTTTCGCGCTTTGTGGCGATGAAGTCCTCGAGCGCCTTCGGATCCGAGATGCCCACGTTGAAGTCTCCGTCCGTGACGAGCACGACGCGGTTGTTCGCCTTCCTGTCGAAGTTCTTCTTCGCCTCCTCGTAGGCGAGCTGTATGCCGCCCGCGCCGTAGGTGCAGCCTCCGCACCTGAGGTCGTCGACCGCGGAGCGGATCCTCTCCTTCTCGCTTCCGGGAGTCGAGGCGAGGCGCACGTGGGTGCCGGACGCGTAGGTGACGATCGCGACATGGTCCTCCGGGCGGAGCCTGCCGATCAGCATCTTGAGCCCCGCCTTCATCATCTCGAATCCTCCGTTCCCGCCCATCGAGCCCGAGACGTCGATGAGGAACGTGAGGTTGCACGGCGGCAGCTTGTCGACCGGAACCTCGCGCGCCTGCACGCCGACCCTGAGAAGCTTGTGCGCCGGCGCCCACGGGCAGACGCCCATCTCGCACGCGACGGCAATCGGCTCGTCGCCCGTCGGCTGCGGATAGCGGTACTTGAAGTAGTTGACGTACTCCTCGATCCGCACCGAGTCCTTCGGCGGCAGGCGCTTCATCTCCGTCAGGTAGCGGCGCATCGTCGTGTAGCTCGACGTGTCGACGTCGAGTCCAAACGTCGACAGCGGCTCGCTCGTCGGGTCGCGGTAGTCGTTCTCCTGTATTTCCGCATAGCGCTCGGTGCCGACGGGCTGGTTTTCGGCGAGCACGTCGCGGCGCAACCGCCCCTTCCACTCGAACGACGCCCCGCCGCGCGTCATCGCCCCAACGGATCCTGGCATGCGCGAGCCGACCATCGACTTCATCTTGACCGGAGAACTCACGAATGCAACCGAGTCCATTGGCGCGGGGCGCACGGAGATTTGCGCGGGCGGAGGCGTGACTGCGGAATACACCGGAATATCCTGTTTGCCGAGATCGCGGATAAGCTCCTGCGAAATGATGTCGCTGGCCTCGGTTGGAGGCGAAGACGGCTCCTCTAGTAACTCACAATGGCAGCCGATTTCCGGCAACACGGCGACTTCGCCTCTGAACCCGGAATCAAAACTGCACATGCGGTTTCCTGCCCGCGGCAGGTCGAAAAGGAACACGGACATGCCGAGCAAGATGGCAAAGCACGCGGCGAGTCCGCAGATCTTGCGCCAGGAGACGTGAATGCCGTCGTCAGACTTGGCAAGCGCCTCGGCGATGCGCACCGTCCAGGACTTGCGCGCCGGCACGTGCACGACGCGCGGGATGTCCTTGTTGACGAGCGGAATGAAGTCGCCGCCCGAGACAAGGAACTCGCGCTCGTATTCTGCGACGGGGCCTTCTGCCGCAATCTCAGTCTTCGCGGCGCATTTGCCGCGAACCGCCGCGAGGGTGTCGGAGTCTGCAGACTCGACAATCCAGCTGCGCGCGACGAAGCCGCGCGACGCGGTGCAGGCGTTCCAGAGCTGGTAGACGCGCTCCCCTTCCAGCAATTCGCGCGGCGACGCGGGAATGGTGAACGGCGATACCGGAACGATGAAGAACCCGGCGTTGCCGCGATCCTCCGCGACGAGCGCGACGAACGGACGCGCCATGTCCGCGAAGACCCTTATCTCGCCGACCTTCACCGGCGCGTCGAACTCCGCCTCTTCGCGCGGCGTTTCGCCCGCGAACGACGGACGCCTGCCCGCCGCCTTGTAAAGCTCCCATTCCTGCTTGAATGTCTTGTTCATAGCGCACCTCCCGTCCGCTCGCGCAGCGCCTTGGGTGCCGACGCCTCGCAGGCCTCGAGGAGGAGACGTCCGAAGAGCGGACTTTCCGCGCCCTCCATCGCCCTCGCCTCTTTCCTGAACTCGGCCATCGCCTTCTCCCTCATCGCGTACGCCCGCGATTTTCCGACTCCCAGGCCCTCGAGGAGCGCCGCGTCCGTCAGCGGCATGTCCTGGGCCGTCGCATACAAAAGGGCCGCGACTTGGGGCTTTTCCAGTTTTATCTTGAGGGAGATCCTTTCGAGGAGCGCGGCGATTTCGCCGCGCATCGGCTCGAGGTCGAGAAGCGCGGCGGGGTCGCTTTCGGCGGACGGCTCGAGCGCGGCGATTTCAGCCGGGCCTGCGCCTTCCCATTCTATGCGGCGGCGTCCGTCCGGGCCCTTCACCTTGCGCGGACGCCAGCCCTTGATGGAGGCGATCCAGTCGAGGACGATGTCGTGGACGCGCCCCGCGCCTGAGCCGAAGAGAGTGCCGCAGACGAAGTCGGCGAGGCGCATTCCCTCGACCTTGATGCGGTAGGCGAAGTAGGACTTGAGCGGCTTCTTTTTGTCGCGCGAGCCCTTCAGCTTGAAGTAGGCGTCGAAGACGGCGACAGGATCGTCCGCGCCCGCCTCCTCCCGCGAGACGCCTCGCTTCGCAAGGGTGGAGAACATCGCGGACTCCACCTGCCGGCGCAGTGTGGCGGCGTGCTCGGCGGGGCAACCGCCCACCGAGCAGATGTCGAACCAGTCCTGCCACGCCTCGTCGCCGGCATAGCGGTCGCCCTTAACAGATCCTTCAGCCATAAGCACCTCCATCCCTTAAAGGGACGTGCTAACGAATCTTTCCACTCCCAATGGAACTATTGCTCCGGCAATAAATCAGGTTGATCCTGCGGGCAAGTCGAGCTTTCCCTTGGAAACGTCAACTCCGATGTGCACAGTGCCTGATTTCATGCTATATTCCGATTAGACAAGACCTGTTTTCCACTGTTTCGGTTGTGCATCCGACAAGCGCGACAAGTGCGGCGACAGTGAGAATTCGTATATTCATCATGCCTCCTTAAACGGATCCCATCCCTTGCGGTACGACATGGCGACGTTCTTGTCGGCGGCCGCATTGTTTGTGACGTGGTGTCCGTCCCACTTGAGGACGCTACCCTTTCCAGCAAGAGCGGAGATGTTGCCGAGACAGACAGTCTTCGCAAGCGGAACAGAATACTCGAAGTTGTCGATCGTCTGCTCGCCCGCGCGAATCGCCTCGTAGAACTCGTGGAAGTGCTTGGGCGTGACGAGGCGGTAGTTGAAGTCGTCTGGTCTATCGACACGCGGAATGCACCAGCCCGTCGAACGCGGCATGAAGCGATAGCCACCGTGGTGGGTGAACCAAAGATTGCCCTTGGTGCCGACGAAGAGGATGCCGTTCTTGTAGAACGGATCGTTCTCGAAACCGTTGGCCTTTTCGACCTCAAGCACCTTCGGTGGAATGTTCAGGTGCTCTCGCTTGTAGGGGATTCCGTACTTGTTGACGTATTCCTTCGTGTATGGAACACCGTCGTTGAGTCCGTCCCACCAGTGCATCGTGACGTCGCAGCCGAACTTCGACGTCGGGTAGTGGAACTCGAATGCATCGCGGTAGGCCCATGCGCCATCGAGCGCGAACTTCGCCTCATGGCACTTAACAGTGTCGGGATCCTTAAGCCCCAATGCCCAGAACGCGACGTCCATAATGTGCATGCCGAGGTTGCCGATTGAGCCGTTGCCATAGCCGATCCAGGAGTGCCAGCCGTGCGGATGCATTCCGTCCTGGTCGGGCGAGTCGGGATAGAAGTCGCAAATAGGCGAGCCGCCGCACCAGAGATCCCAGTTCATTCCCTTCGGCGGCGGAACCGCCGCAGGACGCTGGTAGATGGAATTGCACCTGTCGTCGTAGGCCCACACTTCGCGAACCTCGCCGAGAGCGCCTTCCGCAATCCGGTCCACGCAGTACTGCATCGACGGGAATGAATGTCCGTAAGTTCCGCACTGCGTGACGAGGCCCGGGTTCTTCCGCGCTTCCGCGAGAATCAAGTCGCATTCCGCGGCCGTAAGGCAGAGGGGCTTGTCGAGATAGACGTGGATGCCGCGCCGCATCGCCATCACGGCGGGGAGGACATGCTGGTGGTTCGGCGTCTCGACAACTATCGCGTCGATCTCGTTCCCCATTTTGTCGAACATGTCCTGGTATGTCGCGAAGCGCCGCGCCGTCGCGAAGTTCGCCCTGTCCTCGGCGCTGCACGTCTCGGCGACGAACTTCTCGAGAATGTCGAATCGCGCCGGATCCGGATCGACGATAGCGACGAGATTCTCGCAGAGAACGCCGTCTATCATCGCCTTCGTCTGGAGTCCGCATCCGATCAGCGCGACCCTGATCTTCGCGCCTTTCGCGATCTGCCGCGCTCGGCTCATGCCGAATCCGGCGCAGCCGATGTTGAAAAGCGGCAGCGCCCCCACGGCAGCCAGTCCCTTGAATGCAGTCCTTCTCGTGATTTTCATGTCATGTCCTTTATTTTAACTACAGTTCCCAATTTTTGCTTTCGCTGCCTGGAGTTTTGGAGGATTGGAGGTTTTTAACATATTCTCCCAAACTCCGAAACTCCCAGTAGCGAAGCAGTCATTCACCGATTGCGTACTTGAGCCGCGCGTCGATTTCAGCCTTGTCCGCATCCGAAAGCGAGACGTCGGCAACCTCCCAACTGCCGTCGCCGCGCTGCTTCGTACGGGACAGCGTGTTGCGGAATACCCCGCGTTTCTTTAGCACATAGAGATTCCATCCGCGCATTTCCGGTGCGGGCAATACGTTGTCGAGATTTCTAAGATACATGAACTTGGCAAAGAGTTCATCGGCTGAAGGGTCGCTGGACTCGAGCGCATTCCATGTCCTTGCCATCAGATCGGCGTACATCGGACGTTGCGAGATGACGCCGCGAGTCCCGATACTCCGATAATGATAGAGCCAGTCGCGTCCGCCCCAGCCTGTGAACACCGTCTTCACGGCAGGCTTCGCGGCAACGAGTTCGCGGGCACATGGCACGATTCCGTCACCAGTTCCCTCCACCTTGTACCAGCCGTAAATCTCAGGATGGCGCCTCGCAAGGTCAATGAGCAACTTTGCCGATGGCATCGGCGACTTGCCGTTGTAGGTTTGAATGATGACGGCAGGCAGGGGGCTGCCCGCCCTACCGGAATATTCGCGCAAGTGGGCGGCAAGCGTGTCATATTGGCGTTCGTAGTCGGCATCGTATTTCGCATCATCAACCATACGGACGAGCAAGGTCATGTTGAGGCCAGGATGTTTGGCAGCAATGCCTTCGGCTGCGGCTACACGCCTTAGCATGTCCGTCGTGTTCGTGCCAGGGCAGCACGGCGTGAACCAGACGTTGCGACCGTCGAGTGCAGCGGCGATAGCCTCAAGTCCACATCGTTCTTCGTCCGATGACAAGTAGCCGAGCGCATCCTTTGCGGCAGGCCATATTATGCCGTTCGCTCCGCAATCGGCAACAAACTTCGCCTCCTTCGCGAGCGTCGCGCAGTCAAGCGAACCATCCTCGGCATACGGGGTGCAGAGAAGCGGAAACACCCCGCCTATCTGCGCGGCGGCGAAAAGTGCGCAGAGCGTCATGCGATCTCCCAGCCTTTGCGGTATGCGTGGCGGGCACGGGCGTTGGCGACCGCGCTGTCGGTCTTCGTTCCGTCGAAACGGTACGTCCCCTTCCCGGCGAATGCGAGCATGTTCGCAAGCATAAGCGTCTTTGCAAGCGGAATGGAGAAGTCGAGCCCCGTATTGACCTCGCCGGGATTTCCACGCACAGCAGAAAGGAACTCTTCCACGATCTTCAACTCTTCGCGGTTGAGCGTATCATTGTCGGGCACTGGGATGTCGGCGATTTTGCCGCCCCCAGGAAAGAATCGAAGCGTCCGGTGGAACTCTTCGTAGATCATCCCCCTCGTGCCGACGAACACCGTGCCGAACGCCGGTATGGGATTCTTGACGCCCCACTTCTTCTCAAGCTCCACAAGTTCCTGCGGAAAATTTGTGTGCTCGCGCTTATACACGCGGTTGTACCAGCCTGTCATGAACTTCGGTCCCATCTCCACGCCGTCTGCGATGCCGTCGTTCCAGTGCAGCACGATTTCTCCCCAGCCATCGCGGGCGGGGATGGTGAACTCAATTGTGCCGCGCTTGTTCCATGCGCCTTCGCACCCCCAGGCGACGTCCCTCACCTCTATCTTGGACGGAGTAACTTTCCACATGTCCATCGTCTGGTATGGCGCGTCAAGGACGTGTGTTCCCATGTTTCCGATGGAGCCGTTGCCGTAGTCGATCCAGGAGTGCCAGTCGTGCGGGTGCAGTCCAACGCGGCCTTCCTCGCCTCCATAGGGCTTGCAGACGGGCGAGCCGCCGCACCAGATATCCCAATTCATTCCGGGCGGCACCGGCACGTCGTGCGGGCGGTGCAGCATCGTGTTCGGCCGGTCGGAGAAACTGAACACCTCCGTCACGTCGCCGATGGCGCCGTTCTTCAGGTATTTTGCGAGCAGCGGCCTGTGCGAAATGTTGTGGCCCTTGTTGCCTACGCGCACAACGACGCCCGTTCTTTTCGCCTCACGCTCGATAAGCAATACTTCCTCCATCGTATGTGCAAGCGGCTTTTCGACAAAGGCGGCGATCCCGCGACGTATGGCCATCAGCGCAGGAAGCGCATGGTGGTGGTTGGGCGTTGCGATGAATACGGCGTCAAGGCTGTCGGCAAGCTTCGCGAACATTTCGCGGTAGTCGGCGAATACACTGGCGGCGACAAGCGCGTCGCGTCCCCAGACCTTGGCGCACTGCGCGTACATCACACCCACTGCCGCCGGGTCTGGATCGCAGAGCGCAACGAGTTCGCACCCGCCGACGAGTCCAGCGCGGTTGAGGAGCGTCCGCCCCCAGTCGCCGCACCCGACGATGGCGATGCGCGTCTTCGCGCCCTTCGCAAGCTGGCGTTGGCGGCTCGTCCCGAATCCGGCGCATCTGATGTTGAACAACGGCAGCGTTCCCGCCGCAAGCATTCCCTTGAAAACATTTCTCCTAGTTGTGCCCATCCGAGTTCTCCACTTTGAGTTAGATTGTATTATTTGAGTTCGATTGTATTATCGCAAAAAACGCGTCAAGATTCTTGCACGATCAGAGCAAAAATGTGTATAATTCGATCATGAATCATAGAACAAGGTACACAAAGAAGACAATTCCGCCAAAGCGCGTCGCAGAAATGCAGCGGAAGTTCATGAAGGCCGCAGGTCCCGCGATGCAGCTTCTCGTCGACCTGATGGAGAACACGCCGAACCTTTCGCTCATAGTGAAGAACGCCGAGGGTCGCATCATGTTCACCAACCGCTACAACGCCAGCGTATCGGGGTGGCGCTCCGTCGACGACATGCTCGGCTACACTTCCGAGGAACTGTATCCGCCGGACCAGGCGGCCGTCTATGCGAACCGCGACCGCGATGTGATGGAGTCCGGCGTTCCGATCATCGAGCGCGTGTATGGATTCGTGGCAGACCGATCGACGAACCTCAACTGCGTGACCGTGCGACCGATAGACGCAATAGACGGGAAACGAATCGGCACGGCGACCGTGTATTGGCGCGCGCAGCAGATAATGCAGACGGCAAACTGGTACGACCCGATCCGCAGGGCTGTCGTGCACCTGAACGAGCACTACGCCGAAAACGTCACTGTCGACAAGCTTGCAAAAATCGCACATTACTCGCCAGCGCAGTTCAGACGGCTCTTCCGCGAGTTGACGCAGATGTCGCCGTCGGACTACATCACAAGCGTCCGCGTCAACGCCGCGAAGACCCTCCTCGGCACGACCGACCGCCGCATAAGCGACATCGCGTCCGATATCGGCTTCTTCGACCACGCGCACTTCATCCGCACATTCAAGCGCGTTGTCGGGACAACGCCCGCAAAATACCGCAAAGGCTTGTCCCGTCCCGCCCAGAAAATCTGAAGTCAACGTCAATGGTGAATCTCACTTATTCCGCTTTAGTTGCGGTTCTTCATGAACGTCTTTTCAGGAATGCCCTTCAGCTCCGCTTGCACAAACAGGGGTCAAAAAGGTCAGCTTATTGATACAGCTCTATTGATACAGTAACTCATGCTAGCTTGTACTCCTGCCTCTACGCGGCGCATCAGCGCAACCGCGCGGTCCTTCTCCTCGTCGTCGAGGAAGAACGCACGGTGCGCAAGCCGGCTGACAAGGTGATAGCACCTGTTCTGCTCGACAACCCTGTTCTTTCTCATGTGGACATTACACCAAAAACCCGGCGACTGTATCAATTTTACTGCATCAATAAGCTCTTTTTCTCCTGCACCGGCCGTGTCAAACTATTAGTTTACGATTTCGTAAACTTCGCGCCGACCGTCATCTTCGCTTCGGGAGCGCAACGGTAAAGACGGTGCCACGACCCGGTCTCGACCGGCAGTCGATGTCGCCTCCGTAGAACGCGACGACGGCGCGGACGAGCGAAAGCCCGAGGCCTGATCCAGGCGTGCCGCGGCTGCGTTCTGCCCTGAAGAACCGGTCGTATATCTTCGGAAGGTCGCCCTTCTCTATTCCGACTCCTCCGTCAGCCACCACGAGGACGGCGTTGTCGCTCGACTCGGAAAGCGAGACCGACACCCTCCCGCCCGACGGCGTGAACTTGATCGCGTTGTCAAGGAGGTTGCCGACAAGCTGCTGGAGCTTGTGGCGATGGGCTGCAAGGACGACCGGTTGCGAAGGGAGCTCATACGACAACAGGACCCCCTTCATTTCTGCGACAGCCACGAACAGCTCGACCGCCTCGGCAACTATGGCTGAGAAATCCTCCGCATCCGGCGGCGGTTCGCCCACTCGCGCGTAGTTGTTCGTTATCTCGACGTTCGCGTCCACGATGGAGAGGAGCCGCGAGCAGGCCTCGGATATGTCGGCCGCCGCGTCCTCTGCGCAACTGTCGCCGCCAAGTATCCGCTGGGACGCGTGGCTGATGCGCGAAATCGGCGTGCGCAGGTCGTGGAGCACGTTCCTGACAAGCGCGCGGATTTCGTCGTTCAGCGTCCTAATGCGACGCGAGAGCCGCCAGAAGATGTAGATGCCGATGGCCAGGGCTATTCCCTCGGCGGCCGCCGTGCAAAGCGCGATGACTGAGTAGACGCGCAGCGCCTCGCCCGAGCGCTCGGGGCCGAGCGCGTCGGCGAGGATGAAGTAGCCGGGGATCCCGGCAATCGCCGTCGTGACGATCATCGAAACGACGAGAAGCGGGACGCCAGCCGACTGCACCGCACTGCCGACTGCGGACATTCTACTGAAGCGCATAGCCGAGCCCCCTCTTGTTGACGATCCTGTCCTCCTCGCCGGGGCCGTTGAGCTTCTTCCTGATAGCGTAGATCTTGGCCTCGACGACGTTCGTCCTGGCGCTGTCGAAGTCCCAGACCTTGTCGAGTATGAAGCTGGCGGACATCTTCCGGCCGTGGTTAAGCATGAAGAGCTCAAGCAGCTTGTACTCCAGCCCAGTTAGGTCGACGACCCTTCCGTTCCGGCGCACGACGCGGTTATTCATGTCGAGCGAAATGTCCTTGAACACAAGCGTCTCGTCGGCGGCGCGGGAAACCCTGCGCATAACGGCATATATGCGCGCCACGAGCTCGTCGACGGAAAACGGCTTGGCGAGGTAGTCGTCCGCGCCGGCGGAGAGCCCCTTGACGCGCTCGTCCGTCGAGCCAAGCGCACTGAGAATGATGACCGGCGTCGCGACTCCCCGCGCACGGACCTCGCGAAGCAAGTCCAGCCCGTCAATGTCAGGCAGCATACGGTCGAGGACCACGACATCGTACCTGCCCGCCGACAGCATGTCCCGACCCTGGGAGCCGGTCTTGGCGGCGTCGCAGACAAAGCCAGCCTCGTCCAGCCCACGCCGCACGATCTTCAAATGCTCGACGTCGTCTTCTATGGCAAGAACCTTCATGGACAGTATTATACACTATTTCCCGCCAGAAGACACAACCGGCGTCACCGCTGCCACAATTCCGCAAGCCGCCGCGTATAGAGAGGGTTGCGGCTTTCAGTCTCAATGTCATCCCGCTCCCTGACGAGCATCGTGTCGTCTTCTCCCCATATCCACGACTCGCCCCCAGCCATCACGGCCATCAACCATTCGCGCGCAATCGCCTTCGCGTCGTCGCCAAGTTCGTGTCCACCGAGAAGCGGCTTGAAAAGGAGCGCACCGCCCTGTCCCCTGTAACGCATGGCGAACGACCGGCTGATCCGCAACCTGTCTTCATCGCCGTAACCGCACGTGACGAGCGCCGGAACCTTTGCCGCAATGGAGCCCTCGGGATATACGCCGCATCCATGCGCACCCCATGCGGCGACCGAAAGCTCCTTGGACTGCGCGAAGAGCGCCGCGCACTGTCCGCCCGCCGAATATCCGTAGAGAACTATCGGGTTCGCCTTCAGCCCGTAGCGCTTCCGAATCTCGACGACGGCTTTGGCAAGCTTCTTCCCCGTGCCTGTCTCTGGATTCCAGTACTCGCCCTTCGAGAAAGACGGCGAAATCAGAAACGCCCGCTCCCTGTCGGCGAGCGGACCAAAACCGAACTCCTTCAGCGTCTTGGCGCCAGGCCAGCCACGGCCACCGAAGAGCACGACAACGCGCGAGCCGGTGTCGTACTCCCGTGGAACTCGGCAGACGAACTCCGAGCCCGAAACAGCTATGCGCACAATCTCCTCGGGAACAGGCGGCTCGACCTCCTTGAAAGCGGGCTTCCCCCACGCCTCGGCAATGGTGCGGCTCGGCAGGCTCACGCGGTCAACGGGATTCACGAATTCGGCCTCCGCGCTTTTGGCAGGGTAGAACATATCATCCTGGTCGTCACCTATGAACACCTCCTCGCCTTTCTTGCCCGAAATGCAATGCGAGAGAAACGCCCGCGCAAGGCGAAGTGAGTCGGGCGGCACGTCGTGCGGATGGTTCGGAAACGACTTCCATATTATGTCAACCCCGCGACGTCTGGACTTCTCGACGAACGCGCGGCTGATGACATAGCGAGCGGAATCGGCGTCGCCGCACGTGACGAGCCCGGGGACGGCGCGCATCGTCGCCTTCGGCTCGTGGAAGACTCCGCATGCGTGGCTCACCCACGCGCGGCACCGTCCTGGACGCCACGCCGGAAAGAGGTTTGCCGCCTGGCTTCCGGCGGAATATCCGTAGTAGCAGATCTTCGAGTCGTCGATCCTGTACTTGCGCTTCAATGCCGCAAGTGCGTCGAAAAGCGCCTGCCCTGACCACGCTTCCGGCGACCAGTAGTTATCGTCCTGAAAGCCAGGGCAGACGAGGAATGCGCCGTTCTCGTCCGCCCAGTCCGACCAGCCGAGCTTCCCCGACGCCTCGTCCTTTCCCTTGCAGTTGCGCCCGCCGAAGTAGACGAGCACCGGATACGGCTTCTTCCGTTTCGCGTCGTAGCTTGCGGGCACATGGTACCAGAACGTCGCCTCCCGGTTGTGCGGCGCCTTCGTCGGGACCGTCACGGACTCGACGCTCGCCGCGCCATCAGCGAAAGCGGCCGCGATAGCAAACATAGTTGCAACAACAAGACCCTTTTTCAAGTTCATATTCGTGTTACCGTTTTTGTTTTAGACAGGATTTACAGGATTGACAGGATTTTCCGGCAGGCACCTTCCGTGTGATTCTGTGCGTTTCATGGTTCAATATAATTGGCTCTTCGGAGTTTCTAGCGGAACATAATGAGTAAAACTC
>JAFRJH010000053.1 GCA_017432385.1 Kiritimatiellia bacterium | reverse complement strand
GTGCTGCGCGGACTGTGGGAGTCGCCGCTGCAGAGCGGCGCGCTGCTGCGGTTTCTCGGGCTTTGCGCGGCTTCTGGCCTTTTTGCCGTTCTCTGCGCGTTTGCGAAGGGAGCGCTTGGTTTTTGGCTTCTTGCGGTGGCCGTCGGTGCGCCGGTCGTCGAGGAGACGGCGAAGGTCGTCCTTCCCCTGATGTGGCTGGAGAAGGAGCCGTGGCAGTTCAGGAGCGTCTTTGCGATTGCGTTCACCTGCCTTTGCTCCGCGCTCGTCTTTGCGACGATCGAGAACCTTCTCTACTTCCACGTCTACATACCGAAGGACAAGCTCACCGCGGGAATCATCCAGTATCGTCTGACAGTCTGCACTCTGATGCACGTCGCCTGCACGATGATCTCAACCTGTGGGCTTGCCAAGGCATGGCGCGAGGCGAAGAAAAGCCTCTCCGCCTTCTCCGCCCCGGCCGTCACGCCGTATCTCGGCGTGGCGATGGTCATCCACGGCCTTTACAACGCCGTCGCGATGATTTTTAGCCTTGCCGAGTAAGTGGAGGATTAGCGGGGATTAGTGGTGTGGTTCTGCAAATTTGTGGTGGATTTGCTATGAATGACATAGCGAATTCGCTGCAGATGTAATTCGCCGCAGATGGATATCACAGTGACCTAAAAGTAAAGAATCATTTCGTCCGCACCATAATCTCATTTTCCCATTGCCTTCCTCTGCCGGTTTTGTTATGATAGTGGGCATGAAGAGGGCGAAGATAGTGAAGATGTGGGCCGAGCTCGGTGACGAGAGGCCGAGGTTCGGTGACTTCGATGACTATATGAACCGTCCGATGAACCGCGGCCCATACGGGTTCATCGGCGCGGGGGAGGTTCTTGAGTACCTGACGCGCGGCGACTTCTGGTGGATGTACCTCGACGCCCGCCGCAGGGCCTGCTCGCGCCGCGTCGCGAAGCTGAAGGCCGCGGAAAGGCGCCCCAGGTACTACGCGGCGGAGAACGAGCGTCGCCGCGCGCTCGCGGCCGAGCGGCGGAAGATCCGCGCGCGGACGACCACCAACGCCTGCCCGACGCGCGAGGCTATACTCGATGCTTGGAACCGCCGAAAGGACTCGCACGAGGCGGCGATCCGCTTCGGGAGCCTTCTCGAGGACCTCGAGTGCTACCTCGACAACTCGCTGAGGCGCAATGAGGACGGGGTGATTATAGGCCGCAATCCAGGGATAAAGGGCTGGCTGTTTGAGAACATCCCCGAGATATCCGGGCACTACACGACTGCGATGCGATACAAGGCGGCGGCGAAGAAGCTTAAGCAGGTCGTGGAGTTCGCGGACCCGACGCCTGCGGACGTCGTGCTGCCGCGCGGCGCGGAGGAGCGGAAGTGGAAACGAGATTACGGTGCGGACGACAGTCCTGACCTCGCGCTCGTGAGGGCGCGGGCGGTGTGGGGCGAGGTTGTAGGCGGTATCGGCCGGAGTGCGACGGCGCTGATGGCGAGGCTTGACGCGCTGACGGACCCTGGACGGGTGGAGGACGCGAACATGCTCGCCGCGTGGAGGGAGAAGTACGCGAATGAGATTACGGAGCGGACGAAGAAGCGGTGGTGGAGACGGCTGCTGAGGGCTGTGCGCGAGAGGGGCGTGGATGAGCGCCCGGTGCGCAAAAAAGTGGCATAGGTGAAGTCAGTGGTTTTGTGTCGGAGAATTTTTCTGAGCAGTCGGTGACATTTTCGCCGAACTGGTGCATTCTCCCTTGTGATGACAACGGAGAATGGAGAGTTTTACGGACACCTTGCGCGGCGAATGCTTTTCGTGGCGGCGGCAACCGGCGTGTATGGCGCAGTGCTGGCAGTCTGGCGCTCGCCGCTTATGGCGGCGTACGTCGCCGTGAAGCTCCCAATGGTCTTCGTTGGTGCTACGTTTCTTGTGTCGTTGTTCTGCTGGATGGCCGCTCTTGCGACGGGCGCGGGGCTCCGATATCGCGAAGTCCTTGAAGCCGTTTTCTTCGCGATGTCCGTTGCGGGCGCGATTCTCCTCGCCCTTGCGCCTGTAGTCCTTTTCTTTGTCTTTTCAGCCGCGCCGGATTCAGGCACGCGCGAGACGATGCGGCTTGCCCATGCGGCGATGTTGCTCGCGCATATCGCCGTGATGGGAAGCGCCGGAACCGTCGGGGTTGCGCTGCTCTACAGAAGCCTCAAGAAGCGCGTACCGGCGGATTGCCGCCTCATCCTTATGATGTGCCTTTGGCTCGCGGCGTTCGCTGTTGTCGGATGCCAGCTCGGCTGGATCATGCGCCCGCTTGTAGGGAGTCCTAACATCTCCGTAGAGTTTCTCCGCTCCGACGCGCTCAAAAGCAACTTCCTTGAATCCCTCTTCACCCAGATCATACCACACCTAATTAACGGAGGAGTCGTGAAATGAGCAACGAGACAACACCAGGACTCGGCGAACTGCTGCGCGCGCCGGGGGAGACGATGGGATTTGCCGAGGGCAAGGCCTGCGGCTTGAGGCTGGCCGCGTTTCTCGCGCTTGTGACGACGGTCGGATGCGCATTGTTCGGGTTTGCCGTCGGTTCGTTCGTGGACCTGACGGTCGCGGCGCTCGACGCGGCGAAGATGGTCGGCATCGCGGCGTTTTCGTTCGTGCTCTGCTTTCCGACGCTGTATGTGTTCGCGACGATTGGCGGATTGAAGCTTTCGCTGGCGCGGACCGCCGTTCTCGGGCTGGTCTGCACAGCGACATTCGGTTGCCTTCTCGCGGCGCTGTCGCCGATTCTATGGCTCTTCGCCGTCTCGACCGAGAGCGCCGCGTTCATCATCGTGCTTTCCTGCTTTCTTGCTTGGCTTGCGCTTGTGTTTGTGGTGCGTCCGATATCGGCGGCCAAGGCGAAGGGGATCGTCGAGAGGTCCATCGGACTTCACATGTGGCTCGTCGTCTTCGCAGTCGTCGCGCTCCAGACCGTCACGCTCGTCCGTCCGATGCTCGCGCCAATCGGCACGCCGCGAAAGCCCGAGGGCAAGTGCTTCTTCCTCATGCACTTCGGCGAGTCGATTGCGGATGAATTTCGCTCTTCGGCAAGATGAGAGCCTTTGTTTTATGAAAGTGGGGAACGCGGAGTCGTACGGGCGTCTGGCGCGGTGGATACTCCGTTGCGGCGCTGGCGTGATATGCGCCTTGTCGTGCTGGCAGTTCGCAAAGCTATTATGGCCTGAAATTGCCTTCTCCCTCCATGTTTTCCAAAAGGAGTTTGCGGAGTATGACTTTAACCGAGTCATCGCGGGAGCGGCTATGGATCAAAGTGGGCTTACTAAGATTGCGGTCATCATTCTTCTGATAGAGGCCTGGACTATTTTCAATTGGCATATGTGCGGACTGATTTCGCGGTGGCGAATATGGCGGCTTGCGCACACATCTTTTTTCCTGATTGCCTTTGCGCTGCCGCTCATGTGGTCGATGTGGTACACCTGGGAGTTATGGCGATATATTGCCGTCATGGGAATTACTGTAAATCGCGCAAAAGCCGTGCTCCTTGCGATTCTGTTTTTCTTCTCTCCGGCGTTTTGTGCGGTTAAATGGATTGTCGGCCGGATGCCGCGGACAGAGAACTTGCGAGCGGCTGTGATTTGCCTTTCCGTGGCGCTTGCTGTCGTTTTAGGGATCAATGTTGCCGCACGACTCTCGCTCGCCAGTCATCCGCGTCCGACCATCTGCGAACCATACGGCGTTTCCGTGCCTCCTGCGAGGTGATGGGAAAAGGACTTCAGCCTTGGGGCAAGTGAATTGGCTCTTTGCCTCTTAACCATAAGTTTGGTATAATGCCGCCGTGCTGTTATGTTGAAGGCTATGCTTGAGAACGGAAGACAGATTGGGCCCTATCGCGTCGTGCGTCCGCTCGGGAAGGGCGGAATGGCCGAAGTGTACGAGGTGGAGAACGAACGGCTCGGCGCGCGCTTCGCGTTGAAGGCGTTCACGCTCGACCACGGCGAGGTCGAGTTTCTGCGCAAGCGCTTCCAGGTCGAGGGACGTCTCCTCGCGCGCCTGTCGCATCCGCGCATCGTGCGCGTCTACGACATGGACGTGGACGCAGAGTCGGGGCTTCCGTACTATGTCATGGACCTTGTTCTCGACGAGTCGGGGCGTCCGCGCTCGCTGAAGGACATGCTCGAAAGCGGCGACGCGACGGAGGAGCTTGCGGCGAACTGGTACGAGGACCTCCGCGAGGGATTGGAATACATCCACGCGATGGGCGTCGTTCATCGCGACGTTACGTTGGAGAATGTTCTTGTCGGCTCGGACGGACGCGCGGTGCTTTCCGACTTCGGCGTTTCGAAGATCCTTCCGCGAGACCTCAGGGCGGAGCTGAAGGAGACCGTCAACACGCTCGTGCAGGGCGGCAAGCCCCTGATGGGCAAGTCGTTCTACATCGCGCCCGAAGTCGCGGAAGGAGGCGACGAGTCCGAGGCGTCCGACTTCTATTCGCTCGGCGTGATGATGCTGCGCCTCCTCACGCAGGTGTGGTACGCGCCCGGCGTGAACCTTGACGACCTGCTCCTCCCGTTCGACCCACAGTGGCGGCGTATCATCCCGGCGCTGCTCGCCGAGAAGCCGACGGAGCGCAGGATGCTCGCTTGGCGGAAGCCGGACAAGAATCCGTTCAGATCGCTCGTCACGGCGGGCGGCGGCGGAAACGACGTCATGCTGCGCATTCGCTTTCCGCACTGGATTCTTGCGGGGCTCATGCTCTTCGCCGCCGCGGCCTTTGCGGCAGTCGCGATATACGCGGCGTACGAGCGAGGCCTGCGCAAGATGGCGGAGCGCGAACTGCGGGAGCTGCGCGAGAAGATATCCGTGCTGGAGGCGAAATGAGCGCATTCCCCGAAACTCCCGCGACACTTCTCGTTAAGCTCGCCGCTCAGGTGACGGGCGAAGACGAGGCGAACTGGGTGCGGTTCGCAGACCTCTATGTTCCAGCGATACGCGAGTTTGCGCGGCACCGCGGCGACGGACGCGATGTGGACGACGTAGTGCAGGAAGTGCTTGCCGGGCTCGTGCGCATTTTTCGCGGCAACAAGTTCTCCGTGCGCGAAGGGAAGGGGAACTTCCGGGCGTACCTCGCGAAGATGATCCGCAGCCAGCTCTACATGGCGTATCGCCGCGAAAAGGCGCGGGGGCTCGGGCTCAACGTTCCGCTCGACGACGCGGAGCCGAGTGTCCCAGCGGACAGCGTGACTGCGGCGATGGACGCGGAGTGGGCGGCGGCGCGGCACCGCGCTGCCGAGGAGCATGTCCTTACGAAGACGCTCGTCTCTGACCTCAACAAGCGCCTCTACCGGGCGTACGTCGTCGAGGAACGTCCCATCGACGAGGTTGCGCGCGAGTTCGGCGTCACGCGCAACCAGGTGAGCCAGGCAAAGACGCGCATAGGGCGCATGGTTGCCGCGATAGAAGACGTGTAAGAAGGGGTGACATGGACACGGTGAGCAAGGAGATGCGGTCGAAGGTTATGTCGGCGATACACTCGCGCGACACGCTGCCGGAGATGCGCGTGAGGAAGATGCTGTGGGCGAACGGATACCGCTTCCGCGTCTGCGACAGGCGAATCGTGGGCCATCCGGACATCGTGGTCCCCAAGTGCCGCACGCTCATCGAAGTGCGCGGATGCTTCTGGCACCAGCATGGCTGGGAGTGGAATGGGCGAAAGCTCGTGCAGACCTCGATCTGTCCGACGGCGACGCGTCCGAAATCCAACCGTGCGTTCTGGAACGCGAAGTTCCGGCGAAACGTCCGACGCGACGCGGAGCACGAAAAGACGTGGACTGCGGACGGCTGGAACCTCATCGTCGTGTGGGAGTGCGCCCTCAAGACGGAGAAGGAGCGCGAAAAGACCTTCGCCTTCATCCTCCGCCACCTCGAAAGATGGGCCAGGTAGCCCGACGAAAAGACGAAAAGACGATGTGCGAGTCGCTTGCATAGGCGCGGTGCATCTGCCGTGGATTTGGTATAATATTTGCAAATATAGAAAACCTAAAAGGAGTTTGAAATGATAGTCAGGTCACTTGCGGCATTGTTGATTGTGTTTGCTGTCGGCTGCGCGTCGGAGAAGGCGTTGAATCGCGGCAGCGCCAGTTCCGTGAGGGTCTCCGCGGTCGTGTTCGACAAGGCGGTTTACAATGCCGCTTCGCAGGCGGAACTGATTGAGAAGTTCCGCAGTCATGATGTCGAGCCGCTCTGGTCTCATATCCTTACGCCCGACGGCGGAGATATATCGTCTACGCGAAGCGTTAAAGTCGTCCAGAGGTCGCGCAGTCTTGGTTCGTCTTATAGCTCGTCTAGTTCTAGCGAGTCATCTAAAGACGTTGGAGAGCGGATAAAAATAAGAGATGGTAATGACGGGATGCTTGGCGTAGAGTGTCAATTCTCATTCGTCCAAACGGCCAAATCAGAACAGGATAGCGATATTGTCCATAGCGGCAAGGTGATGGGGACCGTTCCTGTTGGCGCAGGCGACAGCGTGATCGGCAGCGTGCGGGCAGACGCTTCAGGATCGCAAATCATCGTCATCATCATTAGTCAGTGAAGTCTGCCGATACACAGGGTTTCGTGATATGAAAGCGGTTGTCGGTACCCTTGCTGAATCGCTTTTCGTCTGCAGACAGGCGATAGGCAGGCTTTTGCCAATGTTATGCATGGTGTATGTCGCATGTATATTGGCCTCTGGCTGTGCTTCTGACGGTTCGCTGTATAGTGAGATGAAAAAGTTCCGTGAATCGGAAGTCCGCGGTCGGGTGAATTGGCTGCCGATACCTGGCTTGGCGGGGTCAGGGATTCAGTGCCACGCTCCTGCAACGCTCAACTATGATGACGGTCATTCCGAGACGCTTACGTATGATCCGTTGATTATGCATGTTGATGGAGTGAGGGACGGTATACCGGTGGATTATGTGTGCAAGGCGCAGGAGCATCCAGCGGCAACATCGAAGAGGGGATCTGCACTTGTAGTTGCCGTGCTTATGCCGGAGGTTTTCGATGTCGATGTCTGCGGCGAGACGGGAGTCCCTATTCGACATCGCCATGTTGCAGGTTATCATGTTGAATTATTGTATATGGACGTGAAGGAGTGCGCAAGGTGAAGATGGACCTATGTTCAACGGCGCGGCTTGGAGCTGCGCTTGTCGTATTTTCAGTTGTGGCGGGCTGCGCCTCGAACGGCAATGTTTTAGGCGGGCGCCTTGTGGATGGAATATGCAGAACGTCGACGTCACACGACACGTTTGAAAAATTGTTCTGGGGTCCTGTAAGGCGGTTCCCGGCTGATTGCGATGAGCGTCAATGCACTGTTTTCGGAACAAACAAATGGGTGAGGGTTGAATCGTATCCGGACGGAACGCCTTGCCGTGTAACAAGTGGGGCGGTTAAGTCGGACGGATTGCCTGATGATATAACGACAGCCGCGGTCGAATATGATTTCTTTGGCAATGTACTCATGCGGTACTCGCTGTATGATCTTGCCGAGCGGAAGGCGGGCATTGAGCCAGACTTTACAAAGTCGCGTTATTGGATGGATTTCCGGCGTGTAATCCGCGTAGAGTCGCGCCTTGCGCTGGATTATAGCTATTCACTTTACTATTATCAGGAGTCGTCGTCGTGTCTTAAGGTCGGAGTATGGGCGCTTGACCGGGAAAAGCGCAGCATGGACAAACTGGTGTTGAACATAAGATTGGTCGACGGATGCGCTGTGCCTGACGGCGCGGAGCTGCATTCTCAGCTGGGTGGTCTCCTGGAGTTTCGTGACATATCGGTTGATGAAGACGGCAACATCTTTTTGAAGTTGCAGATGAAGGCGAGCGGTGAGACTGTCGACCTGAATCCTTGTATCAAAACGAACAGAAAATGATGCGAAAGCACTGCGCGGCGCATTTGCCGCGGATTTGGCATAATGTTGAGCGGAGAGGGAATGAAAGTCGAGTTTCTGGAAAAGGAGCGGCCTGTTTTCACGCGTGCGCTCATAGAGCCATGGCGACTGGTGTGCCTTGGTCTCGGGCTTGGTCTTCTCTGCATCGGCTCGCATGTTACGCCGTCCGTCGACTGGGACTATCCCATTTCGTTCATCATGGGCATCTGGGCATACGTGTTCGCGCCGTGGACGTTCCGTGCGCTGCGCTACCGCCGCTGGAAGATGATGCCCCTCGCGCTGCTCGCGGCGAGGGCCGGAATCGACGGCGTCTACTCACTCTACTGGTGGTGCCGCGGATTCGACGCGCTTTCCGTCTTCCGCGTTCCGAACGCGATATACAGTGCGCCGCTTTACTTTCTGCTCGGATTTGCCATGAATCTCGAGTTCCGTCAATCCTCTGAGCGCAAAGAGACCTGTCATGGATAGCTGCCGAAAATACGTCCTCGCCTCGCTGAAGACTCTCGTCTTGGCTGTTTTGCTGGTGGCCGCTGCGTTTACACTCTATCTTTACATCGGCGGATTCGACGATGCCGCGGGGCAGCCTTTGGACGATGCGGATCTGATCGTTGAATTGGACGACGTGCCGGACGATGAAAACGCCTTCTTGACATTCATGTCCGCCACGAACTACTATTTCGTCGCCAGGGATTGGCGGATTGATTTGGATGATAATCAGTTTCTTGATTACGGTGTTGCTTTCACCAATGACGCATACTATGCGGCGAAGGCAAGAAGTCTGACAAACGCGGCAGAGCGCGCGGACGCGATACTTGCGTCAAACGAGACGTTCTTTGCGACGATGTCGAAGGGCGTGCGGCAGAAGTCCTATCGCAATGTCAGTCCGCGCGAGCCGCCGTTCGAGATATTTTCGATGCCGCCTATCAATACCTTTCTCAACTTTGCCCGTCTGCTTAGGCTTAAAGCCCAGCGCGAACTCGAGCGCGGTGATTTGGAGTCTGCGACAGAAACAGTTGCGGAAATACATGCGTTCGGTCGGCTTGTCATGGAGAACGAGCCGTCGTGCGTCGGCTATTGTCTTGGCGTCGCGATACAGAGCTACGCCTACGGCAAGATGCGCGATGCCGTGGGTATGGGACTCGCGACGGACACGATGTTGGAGCGGTTTTCGGCGCTTGTCAGTGCTGACAATATGGCGGCGGAGGCCGATGTTGCGCGGTCAATTTGCGGCGAATACACCATTGGGCGTTCAGGTCTTGACGGCTGGACGAGTGCGCGCGTTGAGGCTGGTCTTGACTGGAACAACCGCCTTTCGGAGATGTTGTACGGCGTTCTTGGCTACGATTATTCGTCGTCATGGACAGGGCGCATGATTGAGGCTTTTTATCGTTTGATCGTGCGGTGGCCTGGCTATATGCGGTTCGCTCTCCATCCGCGCGACACGAAGGCTCGGCTCATCCTGTCCGCCCGGAAGGCGCTCGCGGGCGAAGATCTGCCATCGGAGCAGTCGGGTAAAGCATTGTTCACCCCCAACTGTTTCGGCAACGGAATCTCTCAGGCGCTTGTTTCTGCGTTGCACACTTCCGGCAAAGCCGGCGCAATGATCAGCTTCGCCCAGGCCAGGACAATGGTCGTCCTTGCCGTGGCGAAATGGAGACTGAAGAACGGCAACGGGAATCCGCCGACGCTTGACGCGCTCGTTCCGGAATTTCTGCCAAAGGTTCCCGTAGATCCGTGGAACAGGGAGCATCGTCCGCTTTCATACGATCCGGAAGACGGCGTTGTCTGGAGCGTCGGACAACTCGGCCACTTCAACTACATCCAGTATTTAGAAGCGCATCGTGTCGGCAAGAAGGGCATTCAAAAAGAACTGCGGGAATGCGCCTTCCGCATTGACGGCCGTCCATTTTGATAAGGGCTGCGTATTTCAGCCGCAGACCTGATTTATCCGCAAAACTGCGTGTAAGTACCGAACGGTAATTATCGGCATGGGCTTGATTCCGTTCGCTATGATATAATACCGTTCTGGATGCGGCGGTCCCTGCCCGTGCGGCGCGGCGCGGCGCATCTGTCGCGGAATGTGGTATAATGTTTGGCAAAAGTCAAATCGGGACAGCGAAATCAGGAAAGGGAGCGCATGCCGATTGAAGATAACACATCGCTGGAGAGACCGGCGAATTCACGCGCGTGGGACATTCTGCGCGTCGGGGCGATTGTCGTGCCGTGGCTTTGCGCTGTGATCGTTCCAGTGCTTTTGTTGACGGGTTTCTACGCCAGCGTCGGGCGGCTCCTCTTCTTCGACTTCGTCATGATGCCTTTCGCGAACGTGGTGTACCTCGCCCTCTCGCTTGGCGGAGAGGGGGCGTTTGGTTGGGTTGCGTTCCTGTTCTTTGCCGGAGTCGTCTGCCCGCCCGTCCTGGCGCTCGCTTTTGCTCGCTGGTGGCGCAGTCGAGGGTTCTGGCTCGTGTGGGTCGGATATCTCGCATTCGTGGCGGAGTCCGCATTGCTCGCGACGCTGCTCGCATTCTTCCTGTCGCCGCTGAACAGCCTAACAGGAGGGGTAAGGCTGTGAAACGTCCGACGAAAATTATCATTGGCGCATTTGCCGCCGTTGTCGCCGCATGGGGCGCCGCCTCGCTCTACTTCACTGTCGCCGGACGCGACTCGTCGGGCGACTGCCTCTGCGAATACCTGCCGCCAAATCTCGACCTTGCGCCGGAGGAGAACGCATATACCGCGATAAAGACTTTCACGGACAATCTTCCGACGAACAACACGACGCTGCTCGCGACCGACTACCGGCTTCGCAAGGCGTACCTTGACGGCGAGACAAACAGACTCGACCTCGCGGACGCCGCGCGCGAGTACCTCGCGGCGGAGGCTGCGACGATCGCGGCGGCGAAGGGCATCCTATCCTCTCGCGGGATCGTCGTGGAACAGGATGAGGTGTTTGATGCCACAAGGCGGTTCTGCACGCTAATGCGCATCGGCAATGTCTACAAGGTCAAGGCGACGTATGAGGCGTCGAGCGTCGACCTCGCTACCGGGCGCGCTTCCCTGATGGAGCTGCACGACGTCGGGCGCTTCTTGATGGATTCGGACTCGCTTGCCTACGGAATATCCGCGTTGATCGGCGAGGCTCTTTGCAACATCGCGTTATATACGGCCACGAAACCGCTGTTCGCGCCGGAAGATGACGAGGCCTGGCGCGTGCATCTGCGCGATCTTGCGCGGAAAGACATGGCGGACGACGCGGAACGCTGGAAGCGGATGGTGCGTCGTTCGTTCGCCGGATACACCCGGGCGGAGGTTGAGGCTGCCGCAAAGAACAGGAATGTCCTTCTCGGTGTCATGTATGGCAAGACATTGGTCGATCTGTTTCGCATGGGAAGCGATGTGTCTGCGCGGGCCCGTATGCTGGATGATCCATGGGGCAACACGGAGCGCAACTTCCTCTTCGCCTTGCTGATGGCATGTCCGGGATACGCATCCTACTGCTTTCAGCCGAACCGGATACTTGACGCGCATCGAGCCGAGACGGACCGGTTCTGCCGCAAGGTCGACGAGGGAACATACGACATGTCCTATGCCCAGGAGCGGCACGCTGGGCTATGGGCCAGCGATGTCGGCACCAGTCCGCTGTCGCGCAACTTCCTCGGACAAAAAAAGATGCCGGGCAGAAACGACAGTTATGCCACACTCTGCGAGAGGCGTTTCAAGTCGCGTTCCTTCATTGCGGTTCTTGCGTGCCAGTCGTATCGTGCGAAGCACGGGAAGCTGCCGGACTCCCTTGATGAGCTTGTTCCGGAATTTCTTGACGATGTGCCTCTCGATCCGTATGACGGCGAGAAGCTGCGCTGGAATGCCGAGAAGGGCTACTTCTGGACAAAGGGCAGAGACGGAAACTTCGACGGCGTTGTTGAATTCTACCCGGACGGCAAACCACACTGGAAGGAAAGGAACTACCACTGGGTCCAGCTCCTGAGTCTTTAGCTCCGCCGCGGCGCATTTGCCGCGGATTTGTTATAATGTCAGGCATGGCAGAAGTGAGCAAGAGTCCAAGGCGGTTGTATTCGGTGGTGCGGAACCTTGAATGGGCATTCCCCGCCACGTTTGTGCTCGGCATTATTGCCGTTCCTTTCTGGTCGGCAGACATGTATGCCGGCATGGCGCTGTCGCTTACTGCCGTCGCGCTCGCGTTCGGCCTGCTGCGTCCGCGCCGCGTGGAGAAATCGCTTGGCAAGTGGCGCATCTGGCTTGTCTCTCTCCTTGCGCCGCTTGCGGTCCTTCAGGTGGTTCTGGGATTAGCCGCGCTGTGGCACGGTTCGCTCGTCGGTGGCAGGGCGCGGACTTTGGCCTTCCAGGCGGAAATCGCCGATGCCGATCGCGTCGTTATACGAAAGGGCGGCGGCGGATGCCATGGCGACCCAGACAGGGACGACGTTTTGTATGTCATTACCAACAAGGCGGAGCTTGCGGAATTCGGAAAGATGTTCCGTTTCTCGGGCTCAAGTATGCCGTGCATGTGCTGCGGCTATCCTGGCGTCGACTGGTGGAAGGGCAACAAGCGGCTCGTACTTTCGGCATTCCACCATGGTCACGCTCTTGGCGTGAAGGGATTCCCAGGAATAAATTTGCGCCTGTCGTCATCCTCGCTTCTTGCGCTTTCGAAATGGTTCGAGGAGCACTGCGGCATCGACATCGAGAACGATGGCGGCTGGACAGATCATCGTGACGACGCATCTCCGGGAGAATGGCGGCAGGAGGAGTTCGCCGCCAATTTGTACTATGAGGCCGCATCTCTGGCTGGTGAGGACGAAAATGTCGTGCTTTCTCCTTGGGGCGTTGCCTCGCTGTTCGCGATGTTGCAGACCGGCGCACGCGGGTACACGGCGCACGGCATGGCCCGCGCCCTTCAGATTGGCGGAGAAGACATCCCCGCGCCCGATGTCGTCGCCGCCACATTCCGCCAGATGCGTGAATCAATTGTCCGCTCAGCCAGCGACGACGTAGAGGTGGAGCTTTCCGATTCGGTCTGGCTTCGACCTGGGTTTGACGTCCGCAGCGACTTTCTTTCTATCTGTCGCGATGCTTTTGACGCAGAAGTCGGCACGACCGAGATGGGAGAAGCTGGGCGTAGGGCCATCAATGGATTCGTCGCGGAGCGGACGCATGGGCGCATCGCGGGCTTGCTGAGTCCACCCGCGCTTGACGACCCAGATACGGCGCTTGTTGCGATCGGTGCTGTGTACCTCAAGGCCAAATGGCAGGTTCCGTTCATGCGCAGCGCCACCTACGGACAGGTCTTTCATGCTCCAACTGGGGATGTCGAGACGCCGTTCGTCCACGACACCCGCGAGGCTGAAATCCTTGAAACACCTGAATGCTCCGCGCTGCGGCTCCCATACTCCGACAGTTCGCTTGAAATGCTCGTCCTGCTGCCGTCGCCTTCGAATACAGTCAAAGATATCATGTACAGGTTTGGCGGGACGCTTTTGGGCCGCCTTGCGGAAAATCCGTGGAATGGCCGCGTCAAGATTGCGCTGCCGAAATTCAAGTTTGACGTTACGCATGACCTCAGGAAGATGCTTGTCCCGATGGGCATGGGAATGGCGTTTTCCAGGGACGCGGACTTCGGCGGCATCGCAGACATGCGTGCTCCGCTGTACATCCGCGCTGCGATTCAGAAGGCATGCATCGCGCTCGACGAGGATGGAACGACCGCCTCCGCCGCGACCGCAGTCATGGTGGAATGCGCCGCCGTGGCAGAAGACACTCCGCCGCGTCAGTTTGTCGCAGACCGTCCGTTCCTTTTCGTCGTCCGGGATAGCTGCGGCGGCTCTATCCTTTTCCTCGGTGACGTGCAATGCCCCTGATCGGAGGACGTCTTCTGGTTGACGGCAAGATGACGGATTGCTGCCTGTGGAACAGGCGGGACCCCGCGAAAGGCCGGTTTTTCGTGTATTTTGTGTATTTCGTGGTTACAACACCCGCGGCGGATTTGCCTCGCGGCGCGGGTATACGAGCGCACGAGTTTTTAACGCAAAGACCGCATAGAGGCGCAAAGGCCGCAGAGAAATTGTGGTATAATATCGGCAGATGGAAGAAATGCCCGAGAGACCGATATGCCATGTCGTCGCGGGGCCGAACGGTTCCGGGAAGTCGACGTTTGCACTCCGGTATCTGCCCGAGTACGCCGGCGCGGTGGAGTACGTAAACCCAGATCTCATGGCGCAGGGCATGTCGCCGACGGACATCCGGCTCTCCGCGATCAAGGCTGGCAAGCTCACGCTTGAGCGCATCGCCGAGCTCATCGAGGAGCGCACGTCGTTCGCCTTCGAGACGACGCTTTCAGGACGCGGGCATTTGAAGCTCCTCGCCGACGCGAAGAGGCGCGGGTATAGAGTCGTGCTGTACTACCTCTGGATGCCCGAGCCGGCGGCGTTGCCGCTCCGCATCAGCCACCGCGTGCTCGCGGGAGGGCATGACGTGCCGACGGCGGACGTCATGCGCCGCTATGCGCGTTCAAGTGCGAACGTCAAGGAGTATGCCGCGCTCGCAGACACTGTGCTCGTCTTCTACGCCGTGCCGGCCATCCAGCGCCTCATCTACAGGCGCAACGGCGATTCGCTTGTGCTGGACCCCGCCCTGGCGGAGCCGATGAGAAAGGAGCTCGGGATATGATCGACCGCAAGGACTGGCCTGAGGACGCGCGCAACGCGCAGGCCGCTTTCGACGAAGCATCGTGGGACGCTGTCGAGGCTTACCGCGACACGGGCGAGATGGTGCCGGGCATGAAGGACGGCAAGCTCTACCTCTACACCGTCGACGAGGCGCTTCGCACGCGCCCCGACTACGAGATGCGCAAGAAGGACGTCGGCGAATGGCGCCGCAACAACCTCATCGCGCAGTTCAAGGCGGCAGGCCTCGAGCTTACGCCCGACGTCTGGGAGCGCCTTGCCGCCGACCGCCGCCAGGCGCTTGAGGACGACCTCGCCTGGATTCATCCGTAGGGAATTCTCCTTGAATAGATATCTTATTGATTTCGGCGCATCACGAACGCGCATCGCGACGAACGGGAAGTTCGAGCGCACGGTGCCGTCCGTGCTGCTCGTGTCGTCCCAGGACGGCCGCGTTCTGGCCTTCGGCGAAGAGGCGGAAAGTGCGCTCGAGCGCGCTCCGGACAACATCCGCGTGTGCCGTCTCATGGAACAGGGGCGCGTTGCAGACCCGGATCTGACGGTGGCATTCCTTGGGGCTCTGGCGAGGTCCCGCGGTCCTCTGTCAATCGTGCGGCCGGATTTGACTGTGACTGTTCCGGCCCAGTTCGCCGACTATGAACGCGAGGCCCTTTCGAACGCCGCGCGCGAGGCGAGGTTCTCCAAGGTGCGGCTTGTCGAGGAGATCATTGCGCATGCGGCTGGTGCCGACTGGGCGTCCGACAGTGAACCGGCCGCAGTTCTGGTTGTCGGCGCGGCCTATGCGCAGGCCGGTGTGCTGAATGGCGGCGAACTCGTCTGCTCGCGGAGTCTGCATGCGCGCAATCCGATAGATGGGGCGGCAGGCGACGCATTTACGGCAAATCTGCGCCGCCATGTCCGCGAGACCTTCGGGCTTCATCTCGGTCGGGATCAGGCAGAACGCGTTCGTTTAGGGTCCGTGCGCACCATACGAGCTTTCGACGAGAGCAAGGGCCGGGCGGAGGAGATTGCGCTGACGGCAGATGCCGTCAATGCGGCTATGCGGGATCCTGTCGATCGCCTGTCGCGTCTGCTGTCGGAGACGCTGGATGAGGCGCGTGCGGCACTGGGGGAGCAGGCGAGGGCGGCAATTTCCCGCCGCGGCGTGCTGCTCACCGGCGGTGGCGCGCGGCTTCCGGGTCTTGAGGAGGCGCTGCGCGAATGCACCGCGGAGGGCTTTGTCCGTCCGGAGAATCCAGACGAGACGGCGATTCAGGGATTGCTGAAGATGGAGGCACGGGCATGACCCTCTCGTTGAAGCGGACAGACTATGCCCTGGACATCGGCGCGGCGCGTGTGCGCGCATTCGAGGCGGGGAAGGGCGTCGTTCTCGACGTGCCGGTTGAAGACCTTGTCGATGTGTCTTCGATTCGGGACCGCGGCGAGCGGCTCGCAGCAGTCTGCCGGGCGGCACTCGTTCGCATTGGGGCGCGCGGACGTTTCGTCAGTCGCGTAAGACGAGCCGTTCTTTCCGTGCCGAGCGGCATCGGCGAAGTGGAGAAGCGCGTTTACGAAGAGGCCGCGCGGCTCGCCGGAGTTCCGGAATCGTATCTTATCGAGTCGCCGATGGCGGCTGCGATCGGCGGCGGCGGACCGGTAAGCAAGTCGGAGGCGG
>JAFRJH010000052.1 GCA_017432385.1 Kiritimatiellia bacterium | reverse complement strand
CGTAGGCCATGTTGTAGCCACGCCAGGCGGTCGCCTGGACGGGTGCGGAGAGCTTCGCCGTCGACGGGGCCGCGTCGTACGCAACCGTGTTTCCGGACGTCGTGTTCGTGTAGATGCGCACGTAGTCGATCTCGTAGTCGTCGACGTCGAAGTCCGCTGGAATGTCGGCCTCGGTCTCGACCTTGAGTTCGCTGCCGAGACTCGCAAGCCAATTGCCCGCACAGACGCCACTGCAGAGGAGGAGGTATTTGGCAGTCGTGGCAGTCGCGTTGTAGGGACTCTGGGTGATGTCCATGCGCTTGAAGATGTGGTCGTCGATGTACCAGACGAGCTCCTTCTCGGTGCAGATCGCACCGATGCGGTGGAATCCGTCGCGGAACCTCACGCCGTCCTCCGGGGCGCCGCGGCTGCTGCTCATGATGGAGCCGCCCGAGCCGACGTGAAGCGTCCCGCCAATCCAGTCGCTGCCACAGAGCTGCTCGAACACATCGATCTCGTTGTAGGATCCGCTCTGGTTCATCGTCCAGAAAGACGGCCAGGTTCCCCTCATCCTGTTCAGCTTGGCGCGTATCTCAATGCGCCCCTTGTAGTACGTCACCTTGCCCTGGGTGGTGATCTCGCCTGACGTAAAGTGGTAGGTCGTGGCACCCCAACCGGTCGTCGTGACATCCTCGCGCTTGCAGCGGAGCTTGAGGAGTCCGTCCTCAAGGATGCGATTCGCGTTCTGTGTTTTGCTGAGAACGCCGCCCTGCTGGGGACGCGCGCCGTAGAAGCTGTTGTTGATGCTGGGCTCGTTGAACTCGTCGCTCCAGGCGAGGTTGCCGTAGATCTGGAAATACTCGTCTAGAGTGTACGGCTGGTCGCGCTGGGCTATGTTCTGGGAGTCTATCCCCGTATTCTGGCTCGGTGCCGTCGTGTTCTCATATAGCGCCCAGCACGAAAAGCTGTTGGTGACGCAGCCGAGCCAGTCGGCGTGGTCCCACTTGTTCGCAGTGAAACCCGACTCGCTTGGCAGCGCTGGCGCCGCCACGGAACCACCGTTCTCTACCTGGACGCGGGAAAGTACCGTGCCGTTCATCCTGCGGAACGTGACGGTATGTGTTTCAGCGAAAGCCTGCACCACGCAAAGCGCGACCGCGGCGAAAACGATGACTGACTTTGTCTTCATGTCGTTACTTCTGGATGTCGATTGTGTACTTGAAGAACATCTGGGACGGGAAGACGTAGCCCGAGCTCTCGCTCGCCGTCGGACGCCAGAGGCCGTCGGACGCGAACTTCGTCATCGGAACAAGCGTCGCGTTGCTCCAGTCCGTGAGGTCCTCCGTCGCGAGGATCCCGAACGTCACGTCGTCGCGGCCGGTAGCGAGGTCGCGGGACTGGACGGACGGGTTGCCGTTCGCGTCGCGAACGACCTGGATAATCGGCGTGCCGATCTCCGACGTCGCGGGATCGATATCGAAGGCGTAGCGTACTCCATTCGCGATGCCGTTCGTCACCTTGTCCGACGCGGCATTTGCGCCGCTGATGCCCTTCCCGGCGATCCACGCCGCATAGCCGCTCGCCGACGGATCGCTGTAGCGGAGGTAAAGGCCCCTTCCTGCATAGTCGTCTCCGCGCCCCTTGCCGATGGACATCGACCAGCCGGCTCCCAGCGACTGCGCGGGAGAAGGCAGGGCGACGCTTCCCTGCAGCTGTTCGTTCGAAGGGTCGAGTATCCAGTTTGCCTCCGCGACCAGGAGTCCGTCCGGGCCGGCAGCCGCAACCGCGGTCCTGAACGCCACCTCGTCCGCGAGGTCGAACGTCGCCCCGGGGAGGAAGCAGAGCACGCCTGCTGCCTGGCCGCCCATGGCGTTCTGTCCGGAAATGTCGAGCTTGCCGCCGGGAGTTGTCAGCGTCCACTTGCCGCTGATCCCGAACATGCCAGAGTTCGTCACCACTGGCGAGCCCTCCAAGTCGTTAAGCACCATGCCGACGTTGTCCGAAAGGTCGAGCGTGGTGCCGGACGCGAACCTGAGTCCGACAAACTGCGGCATCGGCTCGAGCATCGCCTCCTGCGTCTGCGCGGACGTGTCGCTGCGGAAAGCAATCTTGAGCGTTCCGCCCTTCACGTCGCCAAGTCCCGTTACGGACACGGGCGAGTCGAAGAGCAGCGTGCCCGCGCCTTCCTTCACGAAGCCTGCCATAGTCGAGCGCGCGGTATGGACGCCGCCGGAGACGGACTGCGTCTCGCCTTCGAGCGCGATGAACTTCACGTTCGGGACGGAGCACGCGGTATTGTCCATGAACGCGAGGCACGCCGTGTTGGTGAACGTGATCGAGGACGCGTTCGGGAAGCACGCCGCGCCGTTCCAGAGTCCGATTCCGCCTCCGCCAGGGAGAACCGGCTGATTTGCGGCTGGCGCGCATCCGTTCACCGTAACCGCCCCGGAATACGTGTTGTCCGCGCTGTGGAGATTGAGCCAGCCCGGCCCGACGCCGAGCGTACCGCTGCCGGAGATGGCGCCTTTTGCATTGAAGACCGTGTTCGACACGCCCTTGGTGGCGCCGGCGTAGTTTGCGAACCTGGAGTTGCCCGAGAGGGAGATCGGCCCGTCCCACCCGGGGTAGGATGTGTCCGTCGGCCACCTGTTGACGTTGCCGGTAAGTGTGGCAGGCGAGCCGACCACCG
>JAFRJH010000003.1 GCA_017432385.1 Kiritimatiellia bacterium | reverse complement strand
GTCCGCCGAATCCTCCTCGCGAGTCCGACATTCATCGGCATAACCGTCGGATGCTTTTCGCTCACCCGGCTGCTGCCGGGCGGGCCCGTCGAGATGAGGCTCGCCAGGGTGCGCGGACTCGCAGCGCGGGGCGCCGAGGTCGCCGGGTCGGGCGGCCCGTCGGCCGTGTCGGACGAGTACCGCCGCCAGCTCACGGAGCAGTTCGGCTTCGACCGCCCGCTCGCCGTCCAGTACTGGGACTGGCTCGTCGGCAACCGCATGGGGCTCGCGATGAAGAGCTATGACTACCCCGGCAAGACGGCGTGGGAGCTCATCAGGGGGCGCCTGCCGGTGTCGCTCTGGTTCGGGCTCGCCGCGTTCGTCCTCACCTACGTCGTGTGCGTGCCCCTCGGCATCGCGAAGGCGCTCCGCCACCGCCAGGCCTTCGACGCCGCGTCCAGCGTCGTCGTGTTCGTCGCCTATGCCGTGCCCTCGTTCGCGCTCGCGATGGGGCTGAAGACGCTTCTCTGCGGAACGATCGACGGGCTCTGGGACGTGTTCCCCCTCGGCGGCGTCTCCAGCGACTTCGTCGTCCCGCCCGGCTGGTGGGCCTGGTTCCGCGACCGCGCCTGGCACATGTTCCTGCCCGTCGCCTGCTATGTCGCGGGCTCGTTCGCGATGCTGACCCTGATGATGAAGAACTCGCTTCTCGACCAGATATCCGCGGACTACGTCCGCACCGTGATCGCGAAGGGCGCGACCCGCCGCCGCGCCGTCTGGGGCCATGCGCTCCGCAACGCGCTCATCCCCGTCGCCACGGGTTTCGGCCCCATGATCTCGCTTCTCTTCGCCGGCTCCATCATCGTCGAGACGGTCTTCGAGATCCCGGGCATGGGGCGGCTTTCGTGGGACGCCCTCGTCGGGCGCGACTACGCGGTGTTCCTCGCGCTGCTGGCGCTCACCGCGACGTTCCAGCTCGCCGGAAACCTGATTTCGGACATGCTGTACATGCTGATAGACCCGAGAATAGACTTCGGGAGGAAATGACGTGGCGCTTCTCTCCCCAATTGCACGAAAGAGGTTCGCCGCGTTCAGGCGCATTCGCCGGGCCTGGTGGTCGCTCCTCGCCCTCGGCGCGGTGTTCGCCTTCTGCCTGTGCGCCGAGCTCGTGTGCCCGTGCGACCCGAAGGACGTGGTCGATCCGGCGGAGCTGGAGAAGTACCGCGCCCCGGTCGTCGAGGAGACGTACGAGATCAGGACGGCGCGGTTCAGCGTGGACGCCGCGACGGGCGGGATGTTCGACTTCGAGGGGCCGGAGGACGTGAGGGCGGCCGCGGCGGCGGAGAAGGGGTGGCGCGACGGCGCGGAGTGGTCCGGGTATGCCGTCCGCGCGACGCGGCGCGAAGGCTTCACGCGCGTGTTCCTCGATCCGCTGGACCCGCCGAAGGCGACGGCGCGCGTCCTTCCCGCGCCGGAGATATCGTTCCCGTTCCGTCCCTGCCGCGAGCACCCGTTCGGGGTGGACGCCGGCGGGCGCGACGTGTATGCGCGCGTCGTCCACGGAATGCGCATCGCGCTCGCGTTCGGGTTCGTGCTCGCCCTGTCGGGGATGCTCGTCGGGCTTGTCGCCGGCGCGGTGGAGGGCTACTTCGGCGGGGTCGTGGACATCGTCGGGCAGCGGCTGACGGAGATATGGAGCGCGGTGCCGTTCCTCTACGTCGTTATATTCGTGGGCTCCACGCTCGGCAACGGGTTCGGCGTGCTGCTCGTCTGCTACGCCGCCTTCAACTGGATAACCGTGTCGTACTACATGCGCGCGGAGTTCCTGCGCCTCAGGGTGCGCGCCTTCGTCGACGTCGCCCGCAGCCAGGGCCTGGGCGCGTCGAGGATAATCTTCGCGCACATCCTCCCGAACGCGCTCACCCCGCTCGTCACGCTGTTCCCGTTCCTCCTCATGGGGGCGATCGGCTCGCTCGCGGCGCTCGACTTCCTCGGCTTCGGGCTTCCCCCCATGACGCCGTCCTGCGGCGAGCTCATGCAGGAGGCGCAGCAGTTCCGCTGGGCGTGGTGGCTCGTGCTCTTCCCCGGGGCGGCCCTCTTCGCCGTCATGCTGCTCGCCGTGCTGGTCGGCGAGGGGCTGCGCGACGCCTTCGACCCCCACCAGAGGTCGAGGCTCGAGTAGCACCCCCTATCATCGCCGGCCCGGAATTGGTATACTATCGGGGCAGGACTGGACTGAAGATGGCAGAAGAGCTTACACCGATGCAGAGGCAGTACCTTGCGCTGAAGCGCGAGGTTCCCGAGGGCGCGATACTCATGTTCCGCCTCGGCGACTTCTACGAGATGTTCGGCGGCGACGCTGTCGAGGCCGCGCCGATCCTCGGCGCGACGCTGACGCACCGCGGCAGCCAGCCGATGTGCGGCGTCCCGTACCACGCGATCAACGCCTACCTCGCGAAGCTGATCCGCGCGGGCAGGACCGCGGCGCTGGTCGACCAGGTCGAGGACCCGAAGACCGCGAAGGGGCTCGTCCGCCGCGAGATCACCCGCATCGTGACGCCCGGCACCGTGACCGAGGACGGGCTCCTCGACGAGACGGTGAACAACTGGATCGCCTCGACGTCCGGCCTGGGCCTCGCGCTTCTCGACCTCGCGACCGGCGAGTTCTGCGCCGAGCAGTTCGCCACGCGGGAGAAGCTGGACGAGGCGATCGACCGCTACGCGCCCGCGGAGATGCTCGTTCCGACCGAGGACAACGCCTGGACCTTCGCGCCGGACGCCGCGCTCGACTGCCTCACTCGCCACTTCAAGGTCCTTTCCCTGGACGGCTTCGGGCTCGCGGGGAAGTCCGACCTCGTCTCCGCGGCCGGGGCGCTCCTCCACTACGTCGGCACGACGCTCCGCCACGCGCTCGCCCACGTCAGGAAGATATCCGTCAGGCAGCCGGACGACGGG
>JAFRJH010000051.1 GCA_017432385.1 Kiritimatiellia bacterium | reverse complement strand
CAGCGCAAGTCCGCTCGCTTCGAGCGCAAGATGCGCGAACTGGGGCTCACCTTCGAACCCGCCACACTCCGCAAAGCGCTCAAGCGCCAGGGGAAGGGAGGGAAGTGAGATGAGATTAATGAAGATTGATAAAAAAGACGCGGAGACCCGTCAATGCTTTTATTCGCCGCGAACGAGCGAACATGGCCGTTCGACAATATTCGTTGAATGCCCGTTTTGCGGACACAAGAACGTTGCATATATGTGGAGTTTTTGTGGCGGCGGGAAACGGTGCGAAAACCATGACTGTCGAGCGCACCTTTGCCTGGGTCTTGCGTTCAGGGACTATGTTCCAGCAACAGAAATCGGCGCAAAGTAATTTCCACCAACCAACCACCAACAAGGAGAACCAACCCATGAACGACACGATAACCAACCTCATTGCGGATGTCCGCAACTGGGAGAAGAATGCCAAGAAGAACAGTACCGACCCGAAGCTTGCCGAGGTCTGCTCGGCACTTGTCCCGGTGCTCGACTCAATCGCCACGCGCCTTGAAATGCTCGTCAAGGACGGGTTCTATGTCACGCCGGAGGCCGCGCGCAAGTTCGCCGAGGCGCAGAAGGACATCATGGACGGCAAGAGCCTCAACGCCATCCTCATGAACCCGCCGCTGACGGGCTTTGCAAAGTTCCTTTCCCTCCCCGAGCTCGGCATCCAGTTCCGCCGCTACAGGAGCGCGAACATGACAAGGCTCATTGCCACGTGGCGCGACGACGTGAACGACCATGTCTACGAGATATCCGTTCTGCGCGACGGCGACTCGCCCAACTGCGGCTGGCGGGCGCTCGCGACGAACGACGGGCGCAACGTCTTCCAGCTCCGCACGAAGAACCGCACGAACTGCGAGCACTTCGCGCTCTCGGCCATGAAGCGCTATCTCAAGCGCGGCCACCGCAAGACCTACCGCACACTCGCGAAGAAGGAGGGGAAGTAAGATGAGCGACTTAAAGCCCGAGTTCATCAAAACCCTCAACTCGAGCGCGCGAAAGTTCCCGACTTGGCAGGTCTTTGCCGATGCAGTGCGGATGATGGCTCTAACGCTTCGGTCGCCGTTGCTGCTGGAGCCAGGCGAGAAGGAAGAGTGCGAGCGGCAGTTCAAGGACATTGCGGAGCGATACAGTGAGGAGCGATCGCAGATAGCCAAGCTGTTCGCCATTGTCATGCAGGCACTCGAAGAGAGCCAGACGGACTTCCTCGGCGGAGTCATGGAACGCATCGGCTCGTCAAACCTCGGCACCGACCAGTATCTCACGCCGACGCCGGTCGCCTCCATGATGGCCAAGGTGCTGGCGCATCCCGCCGACCACAAGCCGGGCCAGATCGTGACAATGTCGGATCCGAGCTGCGGCGCGTCCGTGATGCTCATCGAGAGTGCGCGGAAGTTCGTCGAGGCCGGCGGGAACCGATCCGATGTCCTGTTGCTTGCGGACGACCTCGACGCAAACGCCTTCAACATCAGCTTCGTGCAGCTGTCTCTCCTTGGCTGGGCCGCAGTCGTTCGTCGGATGGACTCGCTGTCCGGCAAGGTCTACGAGGGACCGTGGTACACGCCCGGCTATTTCCTGCACTGCATGCCGATTCGCCGCCTGGCGGAGGGGAGGGCGGCATGACCCAGGAGGAATGGCTTGACGAGATCGAACGCTTCGTCCGGCACTTGAAGCGCAACACGCCGCTTGCCGCCAATAGCGTCGAGGCCTACCGAAATCATCTGCGCCGGATCGTCAGCTTCGCGGGCGGCCTTACGAAGACCTGCGCCATCAAGTTCTCCCAGGGCGCGGAGAAGCAATGGGCGATCAAGACAGTCTCTGGCGCGGTGGACTGCTACAACAAGTATGTCGAATGGGCCCGGCGCCCAAAAGACAAGGTGCGCCACATAACCCTGAGCGTTCCGCCCAGCTTCGAGCATGTGCCGTCTCGCGGCGATGTCGAACGGCTCGTCGCATACATGCGCGAGAATGGCGCGGGAGTGCGCGAGGTGACGCTGGTGCGCTTCCTCGCCGCGACCGGCGCACGCATCTCCGAAGTGCTTCGCGTGACGGTAGGCGATGTCAGGCGCGGCGTGTCCGAGCAGATAGGCAAGGGCCGAAAGCTGCGCCGCGTCCTGATCCCAAAGTCGCTTGCGTCGGAGATTGCCGCCGGACCGCTCGCGGAAAACGCAGGCGACAGATGGCCGCTCTTCCGCCGCCATGCGTTCGACGGCCGGAGGTTCGCCCGCAGGGGCGGCGTGGGCATCACGGCCAGGTGGGCCTGCAAAACCCTGCACGATTGGGCCGGCCGCGCGGGGCTGGACTCTCAGGCGTTCCATCCACATGCCTTTCGACATTTCTTCGCAAAGGAAGCGCTCAAGTCGTCCGGAAACGATGTCTCACTTGTCTGCGACCTGCTAGGACATGCGGACATCAAGACGACGAGCAAGTACCTCAAGCTTACGCAGGCCGAGCAGCGGCAAGGTCTTGACCGCATCGCTGACTGGATTTAACCACCAACAAGGAGCAAACAAAATGAGCTATCCTATCGACATCAATGCCACCCAGCTTCTCTCCCTGGCTGCGCTTGCCATTGCCGGCGGCGTTGCGATCGGGATCTCGATCGGCATCAAGATCTACGCTCGTTACGGGAAGACTCGCTAATGATCCACGACCGCACATGCCCCGAATGCGGCGCGGAATTTCGGCCGCTGCACGGCTCGCAAGTCTGCTGCAGCGACGAGTGCAAAGCCGCGAGGAAGAAGATGCTCGACGGCAACCGACATCGGTTTCGCGAAAGCGCTTTCAGGAAAGAGCGGCGCGAGAAGGCGCGCCGCCGCGCGGAGTTCTTCGCGGCCCGCGACGCGCTTTGCCCCAAGCCGAGAACCGAGGTCATCGAGCGCAACGGCATCGTCATCGAGCGGCGCGGCACCGTCCCCGCCGGTTGCCACGCCGCCGACTTCATAAGACACAACGCCTGACCCTCCACCGTTTTACGTTTTACACTTTCAACTTTACACTCTTATGAACGCCACAACACAAGCGATAATCGCTCAGCTGCCGAAGAAGCCGATCCTTATACCGGCGGAGATTGCCGCCGCGTATGGGTTGGCGACGGCAGATCCGATACTTGCCGACATCAAGACCGGCAAGCTCGCGGCCAACAAGATCAATAGCCGCTACCTGATTTCCCGCGATGCAGCAGAACGCTACATCGAGTCAAACGAATACGAACCAGACGAAGGAACTATCTAAAATGAAGAAGCAGAAAGAAGGCTGCCGCGCTGTCGCCGTAGTTGACGCGAAGCCGGTCGAGCCGGAAGTCATGCCGCCTTTGGGCAAAATAGAAGAGCCCGACTACACCAAGCCCGCCGAGTGCATAAACTTCCATCT
>JAFRJH010000050.1 GCA_017432385.1 Kiritimatiellia bacterium | reverse complement strand
GCGCCCTCGCCTCGGCCGCGGCCCTGCCAATGTCGCCGGAGACCTTCGACCCCCAGGAAATGACCGCGAAGGAGGCCACGAGCACGACGACGCCGAGCGCGAGAAGCGACCTGGTGCGTCCGCTCACGCCCTTCCACTCGCCCAGCAGACGCCCGACCCCCGTCGAGAAGAAGATCGACGACGCCATCACGACGGCGAAGGAGATGTAGGCGAGCTCGCCCATCCTCTGCTCGGCCATCTTCTGGCAGGCGAACTGCATGGCCCAGACGACGCCGGCCAGGGCGGCGAGAAGCACGTTCGCGAACCAGGGGGACGCCCTGAAGCTCCCGTAGTCGCCGAACGACCCGTTCCTGGCGTTCTGCCAGAGGCACCACGCGGCGTTTACGACGAAACCGCCAGCGAGGACGACGATCAGGACCGGAATCCCGGTCCACATGTCCGCGGCGCCGGCGGACTTCGCGGCCTCCTGCAGCGCACGGCCGCCCTGAAGCCCGAAGTTCATCCCCGCCGAGGCTATGCCCGAGACGAGGGCGACCGCCATGCCCTTCTTGAAGTCGAACTCGGCGACGGCCTTCTTCTTCGCCTCCTCGTCGAGTTCGTTCGTCTTCGACCAGCCGGCGAGACCGACGAAGACGATGCCGAGAAGCGATCCTATGACACCCCCGAGGACGATCAGCGCGCCCTGGTCGCGGACGAGGTCCGCGGCATGGCCTGTCACGACCGGCGGGATGAGCGTGCCCGTCGCGGAGCAGAGTCCGCATCCGATCGCAAGGCCCAGCCCGATGCCGAGATAGCGGATCATCAGCCCCCAGGTAAGCCCGCCGAGCCCCCACAGCGCGCCAAAGCCGAAGCAGCGCGCAAGCACCGCGCCGGGCGCCCTGGAGACGACCCCAGCGAGATCCGGGACGGTCGCGAGGCCGAGCGCAAGCGGAAAGAGAACAAGGCCGGCGAGCGCGTAGACGAACCAGTACGACTCGTACTTCCATACCCTTATGCCGCGGAACGGCAGCGCGAAGACCGCGCCGGCGAGCCCGCCCATCGCGCACATTATCGATCCCAGTGTCGCATTCATCGTCCAAGCCCTTTCTGGCCGCCGGATGCCGTTGTTGATTAGTATGCTAAGTATACCAAAAACGCCGTGGACTGTATACGGGGAACTCGGTCCGGAGGTCAGCGGCCGAGGCGGACACGGGGGTCGAGCGCGGCGTAGAGAATGTCCGTCCCGAGGTTGACGAACTGGTAGAGCAGCGCCCCGAACACGACGACCGCCCTCACGACGGCCATGTCGGACGAGTTGATCGCGTTGATCGAGACCGAGCCGAGCCCGGGGATTCCGAAGAAGCTCTCAAGGAGCAGCGAGCCGGTGAAGAGGTACGGAATCGAAAGCGACACGTAGGTAACGACCGGTATGAGCGCGTTGCGAAGGACGTGCCTCGTCATTATCGCGGCGCGCGAAATGCCCTTCGACCTCGCGGCGAGCACGTACGGACGGTACATCTCGTCGAGTATGGCGGTGCGGAAGAACCGGACGTCCGTGCCAAGGGAGCTCACGACGCCGATCGCGACCGGCAGCACGAGGTAGAACGCCCCCTCGTAACCCCATACGGGGAATATCCCGGCCTTGTACGAGAGCAGGAACTGTCCGCCAAGCACCCAGACGACGTAGTTGACGCTCATGAGGACCGTCGACGCGAAGAGGATCGACTTGTCGACTAGCCGCCCCCTGTACGCCGCGGCCAGCATCGCCAGCATAAGGGCAAGCGCGGTCCCGCACAGGAGAATCGGGACCGTTAGCGAAAGCGACGGGCCGACGCCGCGCAGCAGAATGTCCGCAACCGGCTCGTTGAGCTCCGTCGAGTAGCCGAGCTCGCCGCGGCAGAGGTCGCCAGCGAAGGAGACGAACTGCACGGGGAGCGGACGGTCGTAGCCGTACCTGCGGTTGAAGGCCGCAATCGACTCGGCGCTCGCGTTCTTGCCGAGAACCGCCTCGGCCGGAGAGCCGCCGACGACGTTGAACAGGAGGAACGCCAGCAGGACGATGCCCAGCGTGGTCGGGACCACCTCGGCGAGACGCCTCGCTGCGTACCTCCACATGCGTCACTTCACCTCGATCGCTTCCTTCAGCGCGGCGGCGACCATGTCGGGGTCGCACTTGTCGAGCCTCTCGAGCGTCTTCGCCCAGCGGTACGCGCCGGAGCCGGCCACGTCGAACGGACGGTGCACGAACAGCTCGTCGAACGCGCGCCGGCGGCTGCGGTACTTCGCCTGGGTCTCGACGAGCCTGCGGTGGAACGACTCGATGTACACCGCGGAGAAGCCCGCCGGGTCCGTCACGAACTTCAGGCGGCGGCGGACGACGTTCGCGTACGGCGCCACGGTCTCCTCGAACTTGTGGAGGTAGTTGACGAAGCTTCCCGCGTGGTCGGTCACCACGACGCGGGCCGGCAGCCCGTCCGGCCCCATCTGGACCGTCTCGTAGTTCTTGTCGAAGAGGTTCTCCTTGGTCTCGCTCGAGCGGCGCCCCACGATGAGGTCCGTCGCCGCCGCCTCGCCCATCAGCCGCGCGAACTCGCGCGCGAAGGCGGGATTGCGGAACCTCGACGGCGGGATCTTGTCGGACGCGATCCCGGGCACGTATGCGCGGACGTAGTAGTAGGCGCGGACGGTCGTGCCGCGGTACTGGTGGTTCTCGCCGTTGTAGGGCTCGGAGAACTGCCCGAAGCGTATCCGGTTGGGAAGCGACATCCCCAGCTGCTGGCACATGAGACGGCGGTCCATTATGTAGTCGGCGTACTCGTTGGACTCGAGTATCGAGCGCAGCAGGTCCTTGCCTTCGTCGAGATGCTCGGCCACGCACCACTTCTGGAAGCGGATCATGAAGACCCTCGCGTCCTGCGCACCAGACTCGCGGCACTGGATTATGTACACGCTGCCGCGGCGGGCGCCCTCGATGGGCTGGCGGGCAAGAGAACGGGCGATGCGGCCGATGTTGACGTATTCGATGTCGGCGAAGAGCCTCGTCAGGTTGAATATGATGTTCCTGACGCGCGGATCGCAGATCTCGCCGAGCTCAGGGTCGCGCGTGCGGTTGTACTCCTCCCAGAGCGGATCGAAGATCACCTCGCCGCGGTCGATGCGCGCGCCGGGCAGCCACTCGATCTGGCGGTAGAACTCCGGCGAGATGCCCTGGATGAGCTCGCTCTCCTCGGCGTTCGTCTCGTTGGTGCCGACCGTGATCGCGCGGCACATCGCGTTGCGCCACTCGAAGTTCTCGACGGACTCCTCGCGCAGCTCGGCCGGGAGCGACATGCGCCAGTCGAGGTCGATCTTGGCCATCGCGGCCTTGAGCTCGGCGTCGCCCATCGCGTCGACGTCGATCGCCTTGAGGGCGTTGCGCACCTCGATCGGGGTGGACGGCGGGAAGAGCTCGATCTCCTGGTGGCCCATCCTGTTGCGCCGCGCCAGCAGGCCGACCGTCTCCTTGAGCTGCGCGCGGTACTGGTCTATCGGCAGGTCGCGGACGGCCTGGTATCCGCCGGCGGTGATGTAGCGCGTGCCCGTCGCCCGGTTGTAGTAGTATATCGGCTGACAGCCTATTGCGACATGCGAGTCGAGGATCAGCTTGGTCATGTCCTCCTGGGAAATCGGCTCGCGGGCCATGCGCCAGTTCTCGCCGCGGGCCCGGAGCGCGTTGCGGACCTTCGCCCAGTGGGTGTTCAGGAAACGCACGTAGCGCTTGGAGACGAGCTTCTGCAGCTCCTCGTCGGCGCGGAACGCGAGGTCCATGTGGTCCGGATCGGGGCGGATGAGCACGTGGTGGTCGGTGAATATGAGGTCAACGGACTGCGAGAGCTCCTCGTCCTCCTCCGCCTCGGTCATCGGGGGCTTCCCCGCCGCGGCGCGCTGGGCGTTCACCTCGTCAAGCCACATCACGCGCTGCATGGCGTGCACCCCGCGGCGCGTCACAAGCCCCGGAGTCTTGAAGAAAATCGTGCCGATTCGGCTCAGGAGCTGTCCCTGGGCGTCATTGGCGAAAATTGGTTCACCTAGTAACTTCATAGCCCAGATTATAGCACAAAACCGCGGCGAATGCGCCGCGGTTCTGCAATCCGGAAAAGCGGACTTGTTCAGCCGGCGTTGTTGCCCCACGCATAGTGGGCGAATGCCTTGTTGGCCTGCGCCATCTTGTGCACGTCGTCGCGCTTCTTGATGACGTTGCCCTGGCCCTGGAACGCGTCGAGCACCTCGGCCGCGACCGCCGCGGGCATGCCCATGCCATGGCGGGCGCCGGCGAACTGCGTCGTCCAGCGGAGGGCGAGCGAAAGCTGGCGGTTCGCGGCGATCGGCACCGGCACCGGATAGGTCGTGCCGCCGACGCGGCGGGTCTTGACCTCGACCTGCGGCTTCATGTTGTCGATCGAAGCCGAAAGGACCTCGAGCGGATCCTCAAAGGTCTTCTCGTCCTTGACGAACTTGGACGGATCCTTCTCCATCGCCTCCTTGATCTTGTCGATCGCACCGTACACGATCTTCTCGGCGACGGACTTCTTGCCGTCCTTCATGATCACGCGGATCATGTGCGCGACGAGCTCGGAGTTGTACTTCGGGTCAAGCGTCACGCGCTTGACGATTGTCTTTCCTCTGCGGGACATGGCTTACTTCTCCTCCTTCTTCTGACGCTTCATGCCGTACTTGGAACGGCTGCGGTTGCGGCCGGCGACGCCGAGGGAGTCGAGCTTGCCGCGGACGATGTGGTAGCGCACGCCAGGAAGGTCCTTCACACGGCCTCCGCGCACCAGCACGACGCTGTGCTCCTGGAGGTTGTGACCCTCGCCGGGGATGTACGCCGTCACTTCATAGCCCGAGGTAAGGCGCACACGGGCGACCTTGCGCAGAGCGGAGTTAGGCTTCTTGGGAGTCATCGTCTTGACGACGAGACAGACGCCGCGACGCTGAGGGCACGCCTTCAGCGCCGGCGATTTCGAATGCTTCGCGAGAGGCGAACGCCCCTTGCGGATGAGCTGGTTGATTGTCGGCATATCTAGTTATTTCCTTGCTTTTCCAGATTGAGTTGAAAGTATATCACGATTTCTCACTCCCTGGCAAGGGGGTAATTGCAACTATTTTCATAAATTTGCCCCGCAAAAGCAACGCAATCTATTTGTATTGCGTTGCCTGCGCATGATCCTTGCCGATGAATTCGCACGGCGCGCGGCGCGCGCAGAGTCCGCCGATGAAGAGAACGCCGTAGACGACGTGTGACAGGAACACGCCTGCGACGGTCAGAAGCCATGTCAGCGGATTGAGCGCGAAGGACGTCAGGAACACGAGCGCGAAATATGCCAGGACAGGCAGCGACATGAAACCGTGCAGGGCGCAGAAAAGCCAGGTCGGCATGACGTCGGGCATCGGCGCGGCGGCAAGAATCGCCCTCAGGACAAGGTACGCCACGAATGCGCTTGGAACGAAGTAGGAGAGGTGCAGCGAGTTGGACGGGTAGCGCTTTACGAAATACCCGCGGTGGAAGGCGTACCGCCCGAGCTGGCGGAGATGGGGGGCGACCAGGGCCCTGCGATGGTGGTTCACTATCACCCACGGATCGTACACGATCCGCTTTCCGGCGTCGACTATGTCCTTGCAGAGGAGCGTGTCCTCGCCGGGCCAGAAGTCGGTCCGGTAGCCGCCGATCTTCCTCAGCAGGTCGGTCCTTGCCAGAAGGTTGCAGCTCGGGTAGTCGTCGACGTCCCGCCTCACGCCGCCGGCCCTGTAGCGGTAGCGGTAGTTTCCGGACACAAGGAGGTTCTCGTAGACCCTGCCGCCGATCTTCGCGAGGTACGGATCGTTCGCCGGCGTCACGCCCGGGCCGCCGACGGCTCCGATCGTCGCGTCGCCGAAGTACTTCACGGCGTACTCCAGCCAGTGCGCGTCGGGATAGGCGTCGTCGTCGATGAATGCGACGATCTCGCCCTTCGCCGCCCCGATGCCAAGGTTGCGCTTCTCGGCGGGACGCACCCTGCCGGTGGAGAGGAATGAGAGCTTCAAGTCCTTGGGCTGGGGTCCGGGGGCGCCAGAGCCCCCGTCCGTTCCGTCCGGCAACACGATTACCTCGAAATTGCGGTAGGTCTGCCCGGCGAGGGCCGCAAGGCACTCGTCAAGCATCCAGCTCCGCGCGGGACAGGCTATCACGACCGAGACGAGCGGGTCATGGTCCAGCTTCGGAGGGACCTCGGCCTTCGCGTAGTACTTGAGAAGCCGCAGACGGTAGAAGACCGCCAGCGAGTCCAGGGCCATCGTCCTGACAGTGCTCGTCCTGAGCGCGCCGAACTTGTTGCCGAACCGGATCACGACAGGCGCCTCGGCGATCTTCGCGCCGCGCTGGTGGGCAATCGCGAGGAGCTCCAGGTCGAAGGCGTAGGTCTTGACGAGCATGCGCCCAAGCGCCTCGCCGAGAACCTCGCGCTTGAAGAGCTTCATGCCCGTCTGCGTGTCGGTGATCGGCAGCCCGATGAATATCCTGACCAGCGTGAAGTAGACCCAGCTGACGATGCGGCGGTGCCAGGGATACTGGACGACGGACTTCGGATGGCGCTTCGAGCCTATCACGATGTCCGCGCCCTTCGCGACCATCTGGTCGAAGAACCACGGCGTCTGCTTGGGGTGGATGTCGAGGTCGCCGTCGAGGAGCATGACGTACTCCCCGCTGGACGCCTCGAATCCGGCGCGGAGCGCCGCCCCCTTCCCGCCGTTCCTGGCGCATACGACGGGCCTTATCTCGACGGATGCCCCCCGGTATCCGCGGGCGACGCGCTCCAGAACGCCGCCCGTGCCGTCCGAAGACCCGTCGTCCACCGGCACGAGCTCGGCGCGGACGCGGTGCTCCTCGAAAAGCCTCGCCGTCGCGAGCAGGTTGCCCTCGATCTCGCCGGCGAGGTTATAGACGGGCATGACGACGGAGAGACGGCCGTCGCCGACCGTCTCCCTCGTCAGGGACCATTTCTCCTCGAGCTTGGTCACCTTTCCCTCTCTGTCCGGACGTCAGTCGCGGATTGCCGCCTGGGCCGCCGCAAGGCGGGCGATCGGCACGCGGTACGGCGAGCAGCTGACGTAGTCGAGGCCGAGCTTGTGGCAGAACTCGACGGACGTCGGGTCGCCGCCGTGCTCGCCGCAGATGCCGCAGTGGAGCTTCGGGCGGACGCCCTTGCCGAGGTTGATCGCCATCTCCATGAGCTTGCCGACGCCATCCTGGTCGAGCTTCGCGAACGGATCGTTCTCGAAGATCTTCTTGTCGTAGTAGGCGCTAAGGAACTTGCCGGCGTCGTCGCGCGAGAAGCCGTAGGTCATCTGCGTGAGGTCGTTCGTGCCGAAGCAGAAGAACTCGGCCTCCTCGGCGATCTTGTCGGCGGTCAGGGCCGCGCGCGGAATCTCGATCATCGTGCCCACCTTGTAGGCGATGTTGACGTCGGCGTGCGCAATCTCCTCGTTCGCCGTCTTGACGACGATGTCCTTGACGTACTTGAGCTCCTTTGCGTCGCCCGTGAGCGGAATCATGATCTCGGGCTTCACGGACCACGTGCGATGGGCCTTCTGCACCTTGACCGCCGCGCGGATCACGGCCGTCGTCTGCATGCGCGCGATCTCCGGGTACGTGACGCAGAGGCGGCAGCCGCGGTGGCCCATCATCGGGTTGAACTCCTTCAGGGACTCGATGATGTCCTCTACCTGCTGGACGGTCTTGTGCTGGGCCTTCGCGAGCAGCTTGATCTCCTCGGCCGAGTGCGGCACGAACTCGTGCAGCGGCGGATCGAGGAAGCGGATCGTCACGGGCTTGCCCTCGAGCGCCTCGAAGAGCTGCTCGAAGTCGTCCTGCTGGTAGGGGAGGATCTTGGCGAGCGCCAGTTCGCGCTCCTCCACCGTGTCGGCGCAGATCATCTCGCGGAAGGCCGCGATGCGGTCCGCCTCGAAGAACATGTGCTCGGTGCGGCAGAGGCCGATGCCCTCGGCGCCGAGCTCCTTGGCCTTGCGCGCGTCGCGGGGCGTGTCGGCGTTGGTGCGCACGTGGAGCCTGCGGAACTTGTCGGCCCAGCTCATGATGCGCCCGAACTCGCCGGCGATCGTCGCGTCGACCGTCGGGATGACGCCGTCGTATATGTAGCCCGTGGAGCCGTCGATGGACAGCCAGTCGCCCTCCTTGAAGGTCTTGCCCGCGAGGGTGAAGCGCTTGTGCTCCTCGTCCATCACGATGTCCTGGCAGCCGGAGACGCAGCACTCGCCCATGCCGCGGGCGACGACCGCCGCGTGGGAGGTCATGCCGCCGCGGACCGTGAGGATGCCCTCCGCGGCCTTCATGCCCTCGATGTCCTCGGGGGAGGTCTCGAGGCGGACGAGGACGACCTTTGCGGCCTTCGCCTTCCATGCCTTCGCGTCCTCCGCCGAGAAGACGACCTGGCCGCACGCCGCGCCCGGAGACGCCGCGAGCCCGCGGCCGATCGGCTTGGCGTTCTTGAGGGCGACGGCGTCGAACTGCGGATGGCGAAGCGTGTCGAGGTTGCGCGGCTCGATCATGAGCACGGCCTCCTTCTCGGTGCGCATCCCCTCGTCGACGAGGTCGCACGCGATCTTGAGCGCCGCGCGCGCGGTGCGCTTGCCGTTGCGGGTCTGGAGCATGAAGAGCTTCTGGTTCTCGAGCGTGAAGTCCATGTCCTGCATGTCGCGGTAGTGCTCCTCGAGCGTGTCGCAGATCTTCTGGAACTGCGTGAACACCTTCGTCATGACCTCCGCAATCTTCGCAATCGGCATCGGGGTGCGCACGCCGGCGACGACGTCCTCGCCCTGCGCGTTCATG
>JAFRJH010000049.1 GCA_017432385.1 Kiritimatiellia bacterium | reverse complement strand
GACATGGCGGCGCGAAGCGTCCGTCTGAACGGCCTGGAGCAGCGGGTGGAGATCCGCTGCGGCGATCTCCGGGAGGCGGAGGCGCTGCCCGGCCGTCAGAGCTTTGACGCGGTCGTGACGAATCCGCCGTACATGAGCGGCGGTACCGGCCGCGAGAATCCGAATGCCGCCAAGGCGGCCGCCCGTCACGAGCTGACCTGTACCCTGGCGGATGTCGTCGGCCGGGGCGCGGACTGTCTGAAGGAGGGCAGCCGGTTTTTTATGGTCCATCGGCCACACCGTCTGGCGGAGATCTTTGCGGAGCTTGCGCGCTGCCGGCTGGAGCCCAAGCGGCTGCGGCTGGTGCAGCCCCGCGCGGATGCAGCCGCCAACCTGGTGCTGCTGGAAGCGGTCAAAGGCGGCGGCAGATGGCTCGCCGCGGAGCCGGCGCTCGCGCGGTTCAGCGGGCTCGACCAGAACGAGCGCGTAAAGCGGTTCCGCGAGCTCGACGGACGGCTCGCGGAGCTCACCAGGGAGGCGGTGTTCGCGAAGATAGCGGACCGCATGCCGCTCAACATGTCCGGCAAGGTCTCCAGGTCCAGCGAGCTCGGCATCCTCCGCAGCGAATGCGAGAAGAAGATGCGCCACAAGCCAATCCGCCAGCTGCTGTCCGAGATACCGAACCTCGCCTCGCAGCTGAAGCCCTGCTTCCTGATGAGCCCGCTCTCCGTCGCGCAGTACCTGCCGCCGGAGGCCGCGCCCTTCGACCTCGTGGTCTTCGACGAGGCCTCGCAGATACCGGTGTGGGACGCGATCGGCGTCATCGCGCGCGCGCGGCAGTTCATCTGCGTCGGCGACCCGAAGCAGATGCCTCCGACGAACTTCTTCCAGAAGGCCGAGGACGGGGCGGACGAGGAGGACGGGGCGCCGGAGGACATGGAGTCGATCCTCGACGAGTGCCTTGCGGCGGGCGTCCATTCCGCCTACCTGAACTGGCACTACCGCAGCCGGCACGAGTCGCTCATCGCCTTCTCCAACCACAACTACTACGGCGACAGGCTTTATACGTTCCCGAGCGCGAACCGCTCGCCGAGCCTCGGCGTCAGGTTCGAGTTCGTCGAGGGCGGCGTGTATGACCGGCGCGCCTCGCGCACGAACGAGAAGGAGGCGCGCGCGCTCGTCGACTGGGTGTTCGCCCGCGTGAAGGAGCCGGGGTACAGGATGCGCTCGGCGGGCGTCGTCACGTTCTCCGAGGCCCAGCGCGACCTCATAGAGAACCTCTTCGACGAGCGCCGCGAGCAGGATCCGTCGATCGAGGAGTTCTTCTCGGACTCCGCCCCCGAGCCGTTTTTCGTGAAGAACCTCGAGAACGTGCAGGGCGACGAGCGAGACGTCATACTGTTCTCGGTCGGCTACGCGGCGGACAGGGACGGAAAGCTGGCGATGAACTTCGGGCCCCTCAACCGCACCGGCGGCGAGAGGCGGCTCAACGTCGCCGTGACGCGCGCGAAGGAGCAGGTCGTCGTCTTCTCGTCCATCCACGGCTCGGACATCGACCTCTCGCGCACGCAGGCAGTCGGCGCGTCGCACCTGCGCAGCTTCCTCGAGTTCGCGGAGAAGGGGGCGGACGCCGCGCCGCGCGCGGAGCCCGCGGACAACGGGGCGTTCCCCAGGGCCGTCGCGGAGTTCCTGCGCGGCAGGGGATGGGAGGTGGACGAGCAGGTCGGCACAGGCGCCTGCCGCATCGACCTCGCGGTGAAGAAGCCGGGCGGCGACGGATACCTGCTCGCGGTGGAGTGCGACGGGCCCTCCTACGCGGCGCAGCTCACGGTGCGCGACCGCGACCAGCTCAGGCACTCGGTCCTCAAGTCGCTCGGATGGCGGCTCGCGAGGCTCTGGTCCGTTGACTGGGCCCTCGACCGCGACCGGGCGGAGAAGTCGCTCCTCGCCCTTCTCGACTCGCTCGCGGAGAGCCGCCGAGCCGACGTCACGCCTTCAGCCGCCGGCGCCTCTCCCGCCAGTCCGGGAGGCGCGCGTCCATAAGCGCCTGAAACCGCGGGCCGTGTCCGTGGACCTTGAGGTGCGTGAGCTCGTGGACGACCACGTACTCGACGCACTCGCGGCTCTGCCCCGCCAGCATGACGGCGTACGTCACGCGGCGCCTTACGTAGTTGCACACGCCCCAGCGCGTCTTCATCCGCCGGAGCTTCCACTGGACGCCGAACTCGCCGAGCCTGGCCGACCAGAGCGCGTGGAGCTCCCCGACGAGCGTCTGGAGGCCCGCGATCTCCATCGGAGTGAACTCGCGCTCGGCGGGGACAGGCTGGGCGAGGACGCGCTCGCGGGTCCGGAGCACCCATTCCCAGCTGGACACGAGGAACGCCGCGCCCTCCGCCAGCGTCGCGCGCCACGTAGGTATCGTCAGGACGACAATGCCGCCGGGCCTGACGGTGACTATTATCCGCCTGGCTCTACGGCGCACGACCGTCACGGGAACGCCGTCCACCGCGTTCTCGCCGAAGCGGATGGCCGGCGGATTCGTCATTGCCCCGCTCAGCCGCCGCTCCACTTGCGCGTTCCGTCGCAGTCGGGATAGCCGGTGCAGCTCCAGAACAGGTTTCCCGCGTTCCGGCCCTTGCGGGCGACCGTCTTGCGCATCGGCTTGCCGCACTTCGGGCAGGTCGGCACGGTGCCGGCGGCGACCTTCGCGTCGCGGGACTCCTCCGCGGCGGCCGGGCGCGAAATAAGGGAGCATATCCGGTCAATGACCACAATCGCCGAATTGGCCGCCACGACGGGGTTCCTGGACTCGAGGTAGTGCTCGAACCGCCTTCTCATGGCGAGAATGTACTCGCCGTAGTCGTGCCTGGCGTTCTCGCCCATGTCTCCGTCGTAGGCGTCGACCTGGAGCTCGCCGAGCCGGAAGGCGGATTCGTCGTCCACCGACCAGGGCGCGATGCCGCCGCCGACGAGGAACGACTCGTATTCGCCCGCGAGCTCAGCCAGCGAGCTCTTGGCGGCTTCGTACGGACGGGGCTCCGTCTCCTTCGGAGCCGCGGCGCGGGCAAAGCCCTCTATGACATGCTGCCGCACCGAGCGCGCGGCGCCGATCATCCGCCCGGAAGCCACGCCGAGCGGATCGCTCCTGTTCGTGAAGTTGCGGCTGCAGAAGACCTCCGTCGCGTAATACACAAGACACACATACGCGAAAGTCTGCGTATGGCGATACCCCCCCTGCCTTGAAACCATTGCTTTAGCCTTTCTTTTTGAACGTGGACGGGCGGCGAGACGGACCGCACATTCCACGCGCAACCATATTATACCAAATTTCAGCGCTAAATCCGCCGCTGATCTTCACGCAGGGAGGCGGAAATGCGCTTCGGGCGGCGCGGAAAGGCTCGCGGGCTACCGGGCCGCTCCGGCCTTTCCGCCGCGCCTGAATCCGTCCAGCAGCGCCCTCTTGCGCGGGTTGTCGTCGGACTCCTCGAACTTGTCGTGGTTGTTGACGCGGCCCTTGAACTCGTGCTCGACGCTCCAGCCCTTGTATTCGCGGAAGGCGTGGTAGCACCAGTCCCATCCGTACTCCTCGAATATCTCGATGCAGTCGCGGATGTAGTTCTCCGCGCCCGGCGCCCATGCGATGGCCGAGAACTCGCCGATGTATATCTTGGCGTTGTGCTTCTTCGAAAACTCGAGGACCGGCGCGAGCTCCTTCTTGATGAACTCCTTGTCCCAGCCCTTCTCGGGGTTCGGATACGGCTCGAGCCCTTCGCGCTTGCCGTCGCGGGCGCCCTGGTGCGTGAACGCCATCGGCGCGTAGCAGTGGCTCTGGTAGATGATGTTGTCCATCCTGAGCGGCGAAAGCGTCTTGAACCCCACGGGATGCCCGTAGCCCTTTGCTGCGACGATGATCGAGACGTCGGGGTCCACCGAGCGGATCACCTTCGCCGCGAGACGCTGGATGTGCAGATAGGAGCACTGCGCCGGGCCGGTCTGGTGGGGCTCGTTCACGAGGTCGTATCCGTATATGCGCCTGTCGCCCTTGAAGCGCGTCGCGATCTTGCGCCAGGTCACGAGGAAGTGCTTGGCGTAGCGCTTCTCGAAGAACATGCGGTTCTCCTCCTTCTCGTTGCGCGCGCCGGGCGTCGCGTGGAGGTCCACCACGACCCGCTGCCCGTACTTCTCCGCCCACGGGAGCACCCGGTCGGCGAGGATGTCCAGCGCGTGGTCGATGTACTCGTCGTAGTCCGCGTTGTTCTCCCATCCGTTGACCTTCTTCCAGTCCTTGGGAATCTGGTAGCGGACGAGGTTCGCGCCCCACTCCCCGAGCGTCTTGAAGTCGTCCTCCTTGATCGCGTCGAGGTTGCCGGGGAGCATCACGCCTCGGTAGTTGCACCCCTTCTTCACGGACTTCGGGTACGACACCTTGAAGTCCTGGTTGACGAGCGGGAACACGTCGCCGAGGTCCAGCGCCTCGATCGACTCGACGTCGAACTCCATGCGCCCCGTGACCCGCTGCATGCCGATGCTGATCGCGGCCTCCTTGACGCTGGACTTCGTGAAGTCGAAGTCGAACGAAAGCTCGCCCTCCCAGTCGCCGGACTTCGTAGCCGACTGCGGCCAGTTGCGGTTGCCGGCGGTGCTGACCCACCTGAGCATGAGCTTGGCGCCGAAGCCGGACTTCTTGTTGACCGAGACGTCCGTGCACTTCACCTTGACCTTCAGCCGCAGGTAGTGCCCCATGAGCCTTGCGGGGTCGACCTCCGCGGTCGCGAACACCGAGGCGTCCGGCGTGTCCGGCGTGTTCACGAGGGTGATGACGCTGCCGTTGCGCTCGCCGCCTTTCCTCGGAACCTTCCATTCCAGCTTTCCGATGTCCAGCGGCACCGGCGTCGGCGGCTTCGAAATCCTGTCCAGTTCGTCAACCGGCTCAGCCGCGCAGAGCGCCATGGCCGCCAGCGCGGCAAATGCTGCAATAGGGTGTCTCATGCCCAGATTTTACCAAAAACAAACGCACCGCGGCTAAATGACATGTCAACTTCTTTGCGGCACCGCCGCAGCGGTCCGCGGGGGTCACTCGGCGCCGAGGAACCGGTCGGCGTTGCGCTCCATGGCCAGCGCAAGCTCCTCGGCGGGGACGCCGCGGAGCTCCGCCAGCTTCGCGGCCACCTCCGCGACGCGCGGCG
>JAFRJH010000048.1 GCA_017432385.1 Kiritimatiellia bacterium | reverse complement strand
GTCCTCGCGGCCGGCGCGGGATCGCTGGTGGAATCCGTCAAGAAGATCGTCCATCCCGAGACGCCCGAATACGGCGCGGCGGCGCTCGTCATCGTCGCCGTCGCGGTCGTCGCGAAGTTCCTACTCGGACGCTACGTCTCGGCGCAGGGGAAGGCCTGCAACTCCGAAGCGCTCGTCGCCTCCGGCGCGGACGCCAGCTTCGACGCGCTGATCTCGCTCTCGACGCTCGTCGGCGCCGGCATCCTGCTCGTCTTCAAGGTCAACCTCGACGGCTGGATCGGCGCGGTGATCTCGCTCTTCATCCTCAAGGCGGGCCTCGAAATGCTCCTCGGCTCCATCGACAGCGTCATGGGCAGCCGCCCCGACGCCGAAATCTCGCGCCGCATCCGCGAGACCGTTGAGGACGTGCCGGGCGTCCTCGGCGCCTACGATCTCGTGCTTCACAACTACGGGCCGGACTCCGCCATCGGATCGGTGCACGTCGAAATCGACGGTTCGCTCGACGCCGCCGCGATCCACCGACTTTCCTACGCCGTGCAGCGCGCCGTCCTCGACGCCTTCCACGTCTTCCTCACGGTCGGCATCTATGCTGTAGACCCCGCCCGCCGCGCCGACCGCGACGCCATCGAGGTCGCCGCGAAGGGCCACCCCGGCGTCAAGGCCATCCACGGCGTCTTCTTCGACGACGAGCGCGCCGTCGTTTCCTTCGACGTCCTCGTGGACTTCACCGTCCGCGACCGCGCCGCCCTGCGCGACGAGCTCGTCGCCGAACTCGCCCCGCGCTTCCCGTGCCGGACGCTTTCACTCAATTTCGACACCGACTACTCGGACTAACCCACACCGAAAGGAACCCACCCATGAGCATCAAGATCCTCCCCGTCCGTTTCGCCGAAAACGGCTTCATGACCCGCCCGTTCGCCCTTGGCGGCGAAGGCGCCGAGGGGCTCGACCCCGCGGTGAAATACCGCTCCTGCCTCCAGAACTGGGTAATCGACACGGGGAGCGAAGTCATCCTCGTCGATACTGGCGTTCCCGAGGACTTTCCGTTTGGCGAACCGACAGAGGATGCGACAATCTATGTCGGCAAGAAAATCAAGCCGTACGTCGAGGCGCTTGCCGACCTTGGCTACAAGCCGGAGCAGGTCTCGAAGATCCTCATCAGTCACTAGCACGCCGACCACCCGGGCGCACTGCGTTCCTTCCCGACTGCGCCGATCATCTGCTCGGCTGCCGAGGCGGAATCGGACGAGATCAAGCCGTTCAACCCGACCGTGGCGACGTTCCAGGATGGCCCCTACTACGAGTTCCCGGCGTCGCAGCGCATTGCGGACGGCGTGACGTACATTTCCGCGCCCGGTCACACGAACGGCAACTGCATCGTCGCCGTCGAGTCCGACGGGCTTTTCTACCTTATCCACGGCGACGTCACCTACACCGACGTGGCTTTCTACGAGAACAAGCTGTCCGTCGTCTATGAAGACAAGGCCGCGGCCCGCGAGACGCTCGACCGCTGCCGTGCGTTCTGCGCCGCGCGTCCGACCGTCTGGCTCGGCACGCACACGCCGGAGGCGCTGGAAAACCTTGAGGCGAAACGCGTCGTCGATCTCGCGAATCCGCCCGCCGTCATCCCGCCGGGAGAGATTGTGTTCAAGACTCCGACAGGCAAATACGTTTGTTCTGTATGCGGCTATGTGTACGATCCGGCCGAGCACGACGGCGTCGCGTTCGAGGACCTTCCCGCCGACTGGCGTTGCCCGCGCTGCCGTCAGCCCAAGGACAAGTTCAACCGCGCTTAGGAACCGACAATGAAAATTGCCTCAAAGCTCATCGCGCTCGCGTCGCTCGGCCTGGCAACGTTGCTGGGCGGCGGATGCGCCAATCCAAAGGAGAACGCAAAAATGGACACCATCTATCAGTTCACGGCCAAAGGCCGCAATGGAACGAGCCTTGACCTCGCATCGCTCAAGGGCAAGGTGCTCTTGATCGTCAACACCGCCACAGGCTGTGGCTTCACGCCGCAGTACGCGGGGCTTGAAAAGCTCTACGCCAAGTACCACGACAAGGGGCTTGAGATACTCGATTTCCCGTGCGACCAGTTTGGACACCAGGCGCCGGGGAGCGATGATGAAATCCACCAGTTCTGCGCGCTCAAGTACAATACATCGTTCGATCAGCTTGCCAAGATCGAGGTGAACGGGCCGAACGCCGATCCTGTCTACAAGTTCCTCAAGGCTGCGCGTGCGAAGGACGATGCGCCCGAGGCGGAAATCGCCAAGCTGCGCGAGCTCCTCGCCAAGCACAACCTAACAGGAGCCCAGGAGCCAGGCGACATCGAGTGGAACTTCACCAAGTTCCTGATCGACCGCGACGGCAACATCGTCAAGCGGTTCCATCCCATAACGACGCCCGAAACCATCGACGCGGAAATCGCGACGCTGCTGAACGGGCAATCGTAAAAATCACGATCCTCAAGACGACGCTCGACAAGGAGCTTGCGGCTGAATACGGCATCGACGGGCTGGCCGCCTGTCCGATGATGAAGGCCGGCGACGTGTTCTACGCCGACTACGCGAAGCCGCAGGGTTTCTGCGACGAGGCGTGGAAGGCAATCTACCAGTATGTGTTTGCGCTCGCACACGGAGCGGACAAGTCGCTCTTCTACTACGGCGACTGGATCAAGAAGCCCGGCGTCGCCATCGTAAACGACATCGCTCCCGAACACGAGATGGAGAAGATCCTCTATGCCGTAGACGAATTGACGGGGCTTCTCGGTGCCGTCGTGCTGATGTATCCCTCGAAAAGCGCGAAGGACCTGAACCTGAAGAGCGTGAAGAAGAAGTTCAAGGACAAGAAATTCGCCGCCGGCTG
>JAFRJH010000047.1 GCA_017432385.1 Kiritimatiellia bacterium | reverse complement strand
CCGACTCCTCGCTCTCGGCCTTCGCCGCGTTCGCGCGCGCTATCGCCGCGCGGTTGTTGACGATGAAAATGCCGGCGAACGCCGCGACCACCACCGCGACGGAGACCGAAACTGCCGTGACGACCCTGCTGTTCACTGCTTGGAATCCTCCGTGAGGGCGTCCATGAGGTTCACGGACGCGCCGGACTTCGGCGCGGGCACGGCGGGCGCAGGCTCATGTCCGCCGGATTTGCCGGGATCGGCCGGCGCCTTCGGCTCCGCGGGCGCTCGGTCGACCTCGCGGTTTGCGTCGCGCTCGGACGACTCGGCCTCCCTGATCACCGCCTCGGCGCGCTCCATGCGGTTGGACTTGATGCTGTCGGCGATGCTCCTGAGGTCCTTCTGCTCGCTGACGAACTTCTCGAACTTCTCCTTCTCCTCCCTCTCGAGCTCGTTCCTGTGCTGCTCGATCCAGAACCTGCGCTCGGAATCGCTCATCTTCTCGAGTGACTTGGCGCGGTCCATCTTCCACTTCTCGATCGCGAGACGGGTCTGGCGGTCCTCATCCTGCTTCTTCGCCTCCTCCTTCAGGCGGCGCATGACCTCCTTCTTCGCGACGGGGTCGGCGAGCGCCGAGGGCGACCAGCCGTGGTCGTCCCAGGGACGCACTTCGCTCAGCGAGTTCTTGCGGCGGAGCGCCTCCGCCTGCGCCGCCTCGGCGTCGTCGAGGACGTAGGGCGTCATGAACACGAGGAGCTCGCTCCTCGCCTCGTCGCGCGTGTGCGACGAGAAGAGCCACTTGCCGATCCAGGGAATGTCCTTGAGGATCGGGATGCCGCTCTCGGACTCCTTGACGTGCGTCGAGGTGAGGCCGCCGAAGACGACCGTCATGTTGTTCTCGAGGACGATGTCCGCCGACATCTTGCGCGTAACGGTCGTCGCCTGGGTCTCGCCGTCGACCATCTGGCCCGAGCCCTCCTGCGAATACTCCTCCTCGACGGTGAGCATGACCGTGCCGTTCGGGTTGATCTTGGGGGTGACCTTGACGGTGATGCCGAGCTCCTTCTGCTCGTAGTCCTTCACCGGCGAGCCCGAGTACGTCGAGCCGGAGTACTGGTAGCCCTTGAAGAGGTAGCGCATCTCGGTCGCCTCGATCGTCGCCTCCTTGTTGTCGACCGTCATCACGACGGGCGAGGCGATGTACTTCGATCGGCTGTCGGTCTTCACGGCGTGGAGAATAGCGCCGAGGTTGAGCTTGTCGGACTTGAAGACGGCGTTGAAGCCGGAGTTCACGAAGTTCGTGATCACGTTGGACATCGCGGAGATCGCGCTGGTGCCGCCGAACGAGCCGCCTCCCATCGCGTAGCTCGCGCCGCCGGCGACCGAGTTGACGAAGCCGTCCCTGACGACCGCCATCGTGCTGGCGGCGATGTCGCTCGCCGTCCACGTCACCTCGTCCTCGCCGGAGCCGGAGGTGAAGCTCTCGCCCTTCCTGAGCATCCGGTCGTAGTTGACGTTGCCGTCGGCGTCCTTGGCGTAGTAGTACGGGTTGCCGGACTTGTCGGTGATCGCCTGCGGCTCGTGCCCCTTGCCGCGGCTGATCCAGTCGATGCCCGTGTCGATGCCGTCGCCCAGCGCGACCTCGACGATCACCGTCTCGATGAGGACCTGGCTGAGGCGGACGTCCATGGACTCGATTATCTCGTGCAGAGTCGGCATGTCCTCCGTCCTCGCCATCACGACGAGGCCGTTGATGCGCTTGTCGGCGAGGACGGTCACGTTGTCCTTGGAAAGCTCGCCGACCTTCGAGTCGCCGGCGCGCTGGTTCGCGGTCTTGCGGTTGGCGTTCACGGCCGTCGGCGAGTTGCCGCGCGTGAGGTTGGACCCCGAGCCCTGGCGGGCGTTGGGGTTCTGGTTGCCGCCGGTGGACGACTTGGAGCTGGAGGCGTTGCCGATGAGGTCGTTGATCATGTCGCTCACGTCCTCGGCGTTGGCGTACTTGAGGCGGATGACCTCGACCTTGACGTCGGGGGTCGTCTCAACGTCGAGCTGCTCGATCACCTTGTCGAAGAAGTCCATGTTCGAACGCATCGTGACGACGATGAGCTTGTTCGAGCGCTCGTCGGCGAGGATGAGCACCTTGCCGCGTATGAGGCCGCGGTCGGCGTCGGAGACGCTGGTGACGAGCGACTCGACGCTCGCCGGCGCCGCCGGCTGCTGGTTCGCGCCGGGACGCCTGAGGAGCGTCGTCGGCTGGTGCACGGGGGCGGCGCGGCCCTGCTGGTTCTGCGCGCCCTTCCCGTTCTTCTCGAGCTCCTTCTGCGACTCCTGGACGATCTGCTCCAGCGCCGTCTTGATGTCGGACGCCGACGCGTTCTTGATCTGGCGCACGAAGACGTTCTCGAGAACGGGCGTCGCGACGTCTATCGTCTTCGCGATCGCGACCATGCGCTCGATGTTGTGGCGCGGATCGGTCACGAGGATCGAGTTCGTGCGCTCGAAGACCTGCAGAAGGCCGGAGTTGGACTTGAAGCCCTCGAGGGCCTTCTGGGCCTCGTCCTGCGCCGAGATGTTCTTGAAGGGGAGCATGACCGAGATGACGCGGCCCATCGGCACCTCCTTGATCGCAGGGTCGTCCGGGTCCAGGTACAGCGGCACGCCCTCCTTCGGTATCTCCTTCCTCGCGACGGCGCGCACGAACTTCTCGCCGTAGGGCTCGAAGTGAATGCCGTTCATCTCCAGGAGCACCTCGATCGCCTCGATCTGGTCCTCCCTCGTGAGCCGCTGGCCGGGACGCGACTGGAGCGTGATGTTGGCGGACGGCGTCTGAGGGTCCTTGAGCACCGTCTTCTCGACAAGCTTGCCGTAGACCTCGAAGACCATGTCGATCGGGGTCTCCTTGAAGTTGAGGTCGCTCGCATCCACCGAATCGTCGGAAGCGGACCTCTCCTGCGCGAACGCGAAGGTCGCGGCGCACGCGGCGGCGGCGATGATGCCCAGCAGTCTGTTGGTTTTCATAAAGTCACTTCTCCCTCATGTAGGCGCATGTCAGCGTGAACGAACCCTTGAGATACCCCTTCTTCGCGCTGGGGCGGAAGCTCAGCGCGCGGATGTCGAACATCCCCTCGGACGTGTTCTCGAGCTCGTGCATGAACTTCACGAGCGGCTCGAGCGCCCCCTCCCAGCTCTTCACCTCTATCGGCAGCTCCAGCACCTCGCCGGCGGCCACCTCCTCGCCGCTCTGGCGCGTCGAGATCGAGATGTGGTGCTTCTCCGCGAGCTCGTCCATCTTGCGCTGCCACGTCGTGTCCGTGGCCTTCCCCTCGGCGAACATCGGCATCGCCGACTTCTCGTCCTCGTAGCGGTCGTTCCACTTCTGCTTCTCGCCGATCAGCTTGCACTCGTTCTGGTAGTTCAGGCGCGCCGTGTTGTAGGCCTTCGAGGCCTTCTTCCACTCGCCCTCCTGCCTCCAGAACCAGAGGCCGGCGGCCAGCGCGTAGAGAAGCGCCATGCCAAGCGCCGAGGCTATCGCCTTCTCCCTCAAGGACATCCCGCCCATCACTGCTCCTCCGTCTGGTAGCGGCAGTCGATGTCGAACTTCTGCCTGCCGCCCTTGCCGGCAGAAGGACCCGTAAGCTTCACTTCGCCGAAGGCGCCGGTCTCGAGGAGGCTGTCCTTGAGCGTGTATACCGACGCCGCGTCCTCCGACTCGCCGGAGAACCTCACGCCGTCCTCCCGCTTGAAGTTCCAGCTGTTGAGCTCGACGCCCTCCGGAAGCCTGTCGGAGACCGCCTTGAGTATCTCCAGCGCGCCGCGCGCGTGGTCGGAGTACTTCTGGACGAGCTTGACCTTGTCCCTGACCTCCTTGACCTTGTTGTAGCTGGAGCGGTGCTCGGACGAAAGCGTCTTCATGTGGCTCGTCATCATCCCGTACACGGCCGGCACGCCGAAGAGGACGAGCATCACGAGCGCCCATATCCCCCCTGCCACGGAAAGATACCTGACGAGCTTCGCCTTGAAGCGCGTCTCCTCCAGGAAGCTCTTCCACGACGCCGGAAGCGCGTTCAGCGAATTCGGGTCGGCGGAACGCTCGGCAATCCCCCGGACTGACGTCTCGTCGGCCTCCAGCCGGCGAACGGGCGCGAACGCCTCCAGCCCCGCCGGATCCACGTCGCCGACGACCACGACCTCGGCGAGCGGCATGGCGCCGCCGAAGTCCTCCGCCTCGAGAAGCGAAAGCATCGCCTCGCGCCTCAGGTCGCTGCCGCGCGAAAGGGCGCGGACGGCGCTCGGGAGGTCGTCGTCCAGGACGAAAAGCGAAATGCAGTCCTCGCCGCCTATCAGGACGAGCCGGCGGACCCCGGTCCTCCCGCCGCCGATCCCGGCCCAGAGCTCGCGCAGGCGGCCGAGGGCGATCGCGTCGACGCGCGTCACGTTCAGCTTCTCCTCGTCAAGCGCTCCCGCAATGTCGTCCACCGCCCCCTCGGGAAGCGCCGCGGCCAGCACGACAAGGCCGTCGGCCGAGTCGCGGACCGTCTCGCACGAGACGGTGAGCGGATCGTCGGGAAACGGGGACGCCGCCTGCAGCATGGGCATGGCGAACGCGGCGGGATCGCCGCGGTTTTCCTCCGGAACCCTGACCATCTTGACGAGAAGCCGGCTCAGCGGCAGCGCGAGAACGGCCTCGTTGCTTTTCTCGCCGCCCCGGTGCACGGTCAGCTTACCGCCCTCGAAGACGGCTATCTGGACACTATCAGCCATTTCATGGAATTATATCAAAAATACTCTGGCTCCTGTTGGTAAAATATGCGGACATTTGACGGGAATGACAGCCTAGGCCGTTTTTCACCACGGGACACGGACATCCGAAATCGACTTCGCCCCCGTCAGGGCCATGACGAGACGGTCAACGCCGAGGGCCACTCCCGCGGCGCCCTCCATCATCGGGACCATGTCTATGAACTCGCCGTCTATCGGGTAGTCGGACTCCCCGAGCGCGCGCCGCTCGTCGCGCGCCGCCTCGAAACGCCGCCGCTGCTCCGCGCCGTCGCAGAGCTCGGTGAAGCAGTTCGCGAGCTCCACGCCGTCCCAGTAGAGCTCCCAGCGCTCGGCGACGCCCCCGCAGACCTTCGCGAGGCTCGCGCACTGGACCGGATAGCCCGAGAGAAAGACGCATCCACCCTCCCGCGCAAGCGCGGGCTCCACCTTCGTCGCCATGTCGAAGTCGAACCTGCCCTGGTCCCAGCCCGCCCACGGGTCCCACCCGGCGAACTCCATGTAGGCGTCGCGCACGGCGACCCGCCGGAACTCCGGCTCCGCGCGGCGCCCCTTCGCCAGCTCCGCCACCAGCGCGCGCGCGTCCTCCATGATGTCCAGCCAGGTGGCGCCGCGGCGGTACCATTCGATCATGGTGAACTCCGGACTGTGCCTGTCGCCGCTCTCTCCGTCCCTGAAACACGGCCCGATCTGGTATATCCGCTCCATCCCGAGCGCAAGGAGCTTCTTCATCTGAAGCTCGGGCGACGCCCTCAGAAAACCGCCGGAAGCCACAGGCGGGCAGTCTATGTGGCACTCGGGGGCCGGCGCGGCTATCCTGGCCGGCGTCTCGACCTCGATGAATCCGCGGCCGTCGAAGAACGCCCGCATCTCCCGGACGATCCGCGACCTCTCGACTATCAGCCGGGTGTTCGTCTCCGCCCCCGGCCCTACAGCTTGTTGCGCATGATCTTGCCGGACACGGTCTTCGGCAGCTCGTCGCGGAAGACCACTATGCGCGGATACTTGTACGGCGCAGTGTGGGTCTTCACGTAGTCCTGGATCTCCTTCTTGAGCTCCTCCGTGCCCTCCTTGCCCTTCACGAGCTTGATCGTCGCCTTGACGACCTGGCCGCGGACGGGATCGGGCGCGGCGGAAACGCCGCACTCAACTACGTAAGGAAGCTCCATGATCACGTTCTCGATCTCGAACGGGCCGATGCGGTAGCCGGACGACTTGATCACGTCGTCCGCGCGGCCGACGTAGTGGTAGTAGCCGTCCTCGTCCTTCCACGCGACGTCGCACGTGTGGTAGCAGCCGTGCCTCCACGCCTCGGCCGTCTTCTCCTCGTCCTTGTAGTAGCCGATGAAGATTCCAGGGTGCGGATTCGAGCGCGGGGTCCTTACCACGATCTCGCCGTGCTCGCCCGCAGGCACCGAATGCCCCTCCTCGTCAACGAGGTCGATGCCGTAGTCCGGAATCGGCTTGCCCATCGCGCCCGGCTTTATCTCGTCCCCGAAGAGAGTGCCGAGCGCGCACGTCGTCTCGGTCTGGCCGAAGCCCTCGTAGATCGAAAGCCCCGTCGCGCGCTTGAACTGCGTGAACACCTCTGGATTCAGCGCCTCGCCGGCGGTCGTCGCGTGGCGGACGGACGAGAAGTCGTATTTGGAGATGTCCTCCTTTATCAGCATCCTGTACATCGTCGGCGGCGCGCAGAAGGTCGTGATGCCGTACTTCGCGAACATCGGCAGGATGTTCTCGGCGTGGAACCGGTCGAAGTCGTACACGAAAAGCGCACCCTCGCACATCCACTGCCCGTAGAGCTTGCCCCAGCTCGCCTTCGCCCAGCCGGTTTCGGATATCGTGAAGTGCAGTCCGTCGCGCTCGACCTGGTGCCAGTACTTCGCCGTCACGAAGTGGCCGAGCCCGTAGAGGTGGCTGTGGAGCGCCATCTTGGGATACCCGGTCGTGCCGCTCGTGAAGAACATGAGCATCGGATCCCTGCCGCCAGGCGCGTCGGGCGAGCGCCCGAAGACGCGCGAGAAGCCGACATACTCCCGGTCGAAGCTGCGCCAGCCCTCCCGGTCTCCGTTGACGATCATCTTCACGAGCGGCGCGCGCCCGGGATCCGCCTTCGCGAGCGCCGCCTCGGCGAGCTCCGCCTCGCGGGCGACCTCGCCGTCCGCCGTGCAGACGAGCGCCTTGACGTCCGCCGCCCTGAAGCGGTACTCGAGATCGTGGTCCTTGAGCTGGCTCACGGCGGGAATCACCACCGCGCCCACCTTGTGCAGCGCAAGGATCGCCGGCCAGTACTGGTAGTGGCGCTTGAGGATGAACATCACCTTGTCGCCCCTGCCGATGCCCAGCGAGCGGAAATAGTTCGCCATCTGGTTGGACATCTCGCTGATCTCGCGGAACGAGAACCGGCGCTCCGTGAAATGGTCGCTGACGTGCAGGAGCGCGAGCTTGTCCGGATACTTCGCCGCAATCGCGTCCACGATGTCGAACGCGAAGTTGAAGCGCTCCGTGTTCTTGAAGCGGACGTGCTCCAGATGCCCCGACTGGCTCTCTTCGCACTCGACGAAGCGGTCGACGACGAGCGGCACCCTCTCGTGCCTGGGACGCACCGTCTCGAGCCCGAGGTGGCTGTCGCCGTCCTCGCCCGCCATCACCATCGCGAGAAAAGTGACGCCCTCGGGGGACGTCGCGAGCATGCCGTGCGGCGTGGACGAGCGGTAGTAGATGGAATCGCCCTCGTTCAGCTCCTCCACATGCTCGCCGACGCGGATCTTCATCGAGCCCTTGAGGACGATGTCGAACTCCTGCCCGGCGTGCGTCGTCGTGGAAATCGGCTTGTCGAGAAGGTCGGGGTCGTACTTGTAGGTGACCCAGTAGGGCGTGCCGAGGCGGTTCTGGAACATCGCCGCCTGGTTGCGGATGTCCATGTGCGACTCGTGCGCGGTGAGCGGCCCCTGCCCGGCGCGCGTCACCTCGTAGCCGGATAGATGGGCGCTGTGCCCCTTCAGGAGCGCGTTGATGTCAATGCCGAACGCTATCGCGCACTGGTGGAGGAAGTTGAACGTGGGATCTGCCTTCCCGGCCTCGACCGCCTCGTAGTCTGCGACCGCGACACCGGTCTTCTCCGCCATCTGCTCTACCGAATACCCGATTATCTCGCGCATCTCGCGGATACGCGAAGCCATCTCCAACAGGTTGCTCTCTGCGTCGGTGCTCATCGTTGCATTTCCATGTAATTGCGTGTAAGTTGAATATTATATCATATTTTTCGCGCACAGGACGCACACAGCCTGATACCTCGCAAAAAAAGGAACGAGGCCGGAAACCGACCTCGCCTCTGCTGGCTCGGGTGGCTGGATTCGAACCAGCGACCAATTGATTAACAGTCAACTGCGCTACCACTGCGCCACGCCCGAACGTGGTGAAAACGGCGGATATGATATCATATCGGACGCCGTTCCGCAAGGGGGCTTTTCACCTTTTTTCAGGCGGGTCGCCCTTGTAAAAGATGTAGGCACCCTTCTCGATGAGCTTTTCGTTCACCTTGTCGCCCGTGACGATGCGCCCGTT